>NZ_PJBU01000077.1:0-73667 GCF_002863645.1 Psychrobacter sp. MES7-P7E
TATCAAAATCGACTTTCTTTTGTTTCGCGCCAGCCGATTCTTTTTTCTGTAAATCACTTAATACCTGTCGACCTTGATCAGATAAACGCAGCTTGTTTTCTATCTGATCAATAATGGGCTTATCATCGAATGACAAAGCTTTATGTGGATCTTGTCTAGTGATCCCTATCACCACACCGCAAATAATGTCACCATATTCTGCAACTTGTATAAAAGTAGCATGATGACAGTCTTTAGCTAGAAATAGGGTAGCCAGTTGCTTTAGAACCTGCTTATCTGTTGCAGTAGTAAATACACTCAAATTCATATTGACGACAAAAAGGTCAACAATGGCTGCAAAGTCTTCAGGCGTAGCACGACGATACTGTATTGTCATCAGTTGTTCTCATTTATCATTAAAAGTACTGGCGTATGCTGATTGACCCAGCATACGCCAGTACTTTGCTACTAATATCTGGTTAGTGGGTTTAGTAAAGTATTAGTGTTTTTTACTTAATAGTTGTCCTGTATTTACCACTCTATCTCACCTGTATTGACTTGACTGCTCAACTCTAAATCACTTCCTCCGGGCAACGCTGGATAAGCCGATTTCATGGTAGAAATTACTTTTTCTGACTGCTTGGAGTCTTGCTTTTTTGCCTCATCTAGTGCTTGCTCAAAGGTTTTTAGATAGCTGAGGGTGAAATCAACAGCATAGTCTTTTTTGAGTAGGTTGCCTGAATAGTGACCTGGTATCACAAGGTTTGGCTTTAATTGCTTCATTTGTTCTAACGATTGCATCCACTCGCTACGAGCTTCTTTAGTTTGGGTATCCGCAGTCCACACATGCATACCTGATGTTACCGACACACCGCCGAAAACAGTTTTTGACTTTGGTACCCACATGTATGCTTGATGGGTTCCCATCTCCTTGATTTCAATTTTGTGACCTTCTAGGGTCAGTGTAGACTGATCAAGGGTTTGCGGTACTGTGATCTTGGTAGGCGCATGCTTGCCAAGGATTGGACCCCAATGCTTTAATTTTGCATCTTTAGTCGCCTCAATGTGTTTAATAATAGAAGGGCTAGACATAACCTTCACATTAGGGAAGGCTTTGACTAAAGGCTGAAGACCGAAATAGTAATCTGGATCGCCTGCCGTGATATAAATCATTTTTAGGTCTTTATTACTTTTTTTGATCATATCAACCAAAGCTTCACCATCTTTGACACCAAACTGTGCATCGAACAAGATAGCATCTTTCTCGCCACTTGCCAGCACAGAGGTCACTGGGAAAATAGCATTTTGATCTGGTTTATATGCTTGCAGTTGTAGATCGGCTGCGTTTACTTGGGTTGCGAGCAGTAGCACACTGGCCGCCATAGAAGCTGTCATTAATTTTTTCATAGTTCACCTATATTTTCGTTTGAGTAAATAGACCGCGTTAATAGCGGTATTCGTTGTTAATGGCTATTCTATTCGATTGTATTTCGTTTAAATACGCTATAATTCGGCATTTACTGTTTCAGTTTTCGCGCAAATAAGGATGGAGAGATGGACAGGCTGACCGCGTTGCAGGTGTTTGTTACGATCGTTGAACAAGGTAGCTTGAGCCGTGCCGCGGACAATTTAGACATGTCTAGAGCTAAGGTAACGCGCTATCTGACAGAGCTTGAGGGTTGGATGGATATGCGCTTATTACATCGCACGACTAGAAGTCTAAGCCTCACTGCACCTGGTGAGCAGACCCTTGAGGTGGCGTATCAGTTACTTGGATTAACCGACTCGTTGGATCAGATACGCAATCAAAATACTTTGGAGCTAAAAGGACAGTTGAGAATCACGGCCAGCTTTTCGCTAATTGATAGCCTTCTGATGGATGTGGTTGGTCGCTTTGTTTCTCACTGGCCGCAAACAGCAATTGATATTCTTACCACTGATGATTCGGTCAATTTAGTTGATGCCCGTATTGACTTGGCGATTCGTATCACCAATGACTTGGAGCCAAATGTCGTTGCCAGACGTATCGGTGAGTGCCACTCTGTCGTATGCGCTGCCCCTGAGTATTTACAAAAGCGTGGCAGACCTACAGATGTACAGTCGCTTGTACATCACAACTGTCTATCGTTTGCGTATTTTGGACGGTCGGCATGGGTGTTTGATGGGCCAAATGGTCCAGAGTCTGTTCCTATCTCTGGCAATATCAGCGCCAATATTTCTGAAGTCTTGCTCTCTGCCACGTTGCGTGGACATGGGATTAGTTTACAGCCATCTGGCGCAGTCAAATCTTTGATTGCCTCTGGCCAACTTATTGAGTTATTGCCTGAATGGAAACCTAAAACTTTGGGTGTTTATGTGGTTTATGCCAATCGAAAGCAGGTGACACCACTACAAAGAAAGTTTATTGATTTTCTCGCTGAAGAAATAAAGCGTTCACACTACTGGTAGCAAGTAATGGATGGATCGATCGGAATGTTTATTTATACTATTTTAAAAACAATACAATAGATCAATAAGAAATTTTATTAAAAAACGTCAGAAAATCTATAGCAGAAACTCAAACGGTCAATAGCAACGTTACAATGATGATTACTGACCATCTGATAATGTCTAGACTTCGCTTAATGATTGCTTAAGCCTTGATAAAAATAGTCTCTTCACTTAAGCGTGATTTAGGTATTTTGGCATTAAAGTCTTCATCGCTGCGATAGCCAAACGATACCACTGCTACAGCAGAATATCCTTTGCTACGTAAGTCGAACTCCGTATCAAGCGCCTGTAAATCAACGCCTTCCATAGGAACAGTATCAATACCTAAGAGACCGCTGCCCAATAATACCGCGCCCATATTTAGATATACCTGTTTGGCAAGCCAATGTGCCTCATCTTTGACATCGTAACGATGAATGTCTAAAAATAATTGGCGTGCTTGGTGCATCTGCGTTTTAAACTCTGGCTGCGCATAGCGACCATCTTGATCTTCTTTTTCTAACACCGCCTGCATATACTCATCGTCGGCATGGATACGAGTACAGAAAACCACCACATGTGAGGCATCTAAGACTTTAGGTGTATTAAAATGAAAGGCGCCTTGCGTGCTTTTGGCAATGCGTGCTTTGCCTGCATCATCATCTGCAATGACAAAGCTCCATGGTTGAATATTGGTACTTGATGGACTCATCTGTAGCATGTCTTTAATCTGCTCAAAATCTTCAGCAGATATCTTTTTATTGGCATCAAATACTTTGGTGCTGTAACGCCAGTTTAGTGCTTCATTAATGGTTTTCATGATTGTCCTTAAGTAAAGTAAGTTTCAGTTTTTTAGTCAGCTGGTAATACAAACGGATTTAACAAACGGTGCTACTCAATCCTTATTGTTCATCAAGTTAACTGATTAGCCCGTCCTAGTGATGACTCATAATAGTAAAGTTCATACATCGGAACCAGTAGCTGTAAGAGTAAACACTTTCAATATTATTTTGATAATATGACGTTTTTAATTCATTAAAAGGTTATTTATCACTATACTCAAGTCGGTGATAAGCTTGATCCTAACCAAAACATTTTGTAATGGAAGAATGTTTTCGATATATTTTAGGAAAAGTAGATTGTGCTAAGGTAGGAGATGTTTTTTGAGTTGTTTGGAAGTATTTTACTTGTCTACAAACATCTAATACAGATGGTTGAGCTGATTGATTTAAACAGCTTATAAACAGGCGTGATACACCCAATATAGGATGGCCAAGCCTGCTTATAGAATTGTTGTTCTTTTATATAGTCGCTATATCGTTGGGAGCTATCGCTATAAATATTTGAGGATAGTAATGTGTTTGTTGCCATGTTTGAATTTAGCAAAAGCACGCATTAAAGAATACAGTAAAATGCTCAGTGCAATCGCAATGAACCAAAGTGTACTGACGTCATTTACACCAAAATATTCTCCATGCGTCATACCGAACTGTTGAACGGCAAATACATACAGCAGTTTCAATACATAGAGATGTACGATATAAAAAAACATTGGTACAGAACCAATGACTACCAGTGGTTTTATCCATGATTTGGTTTCAATCTTTTGGAGCATTACTAATAAGACCAGTCCTATGCCTACATTCCACAATATAAAGAGTAACGATGGTGGATATTTGGTGAGATTCATAAAGCTCATGAAGGTTTCACTCAGAGTCGGCATCATCAGCCATGCTTGATCGCCGTATATATTGGCCAGTCGCAGTACTACAAATAACGCGATACTCACCATGCCAAATGTAAGTAACGTACGATTTCTCTTTCGCACAGACGTAGAGTCACCGAATACAGATGTACCGATACAATAGCCTAGTATGATAACGCCAATCCAAGGCAGTACAGGATAAGAGGTTCTGAAACGAATCACCTCACCAAACTCAATCCAGCCGCGTTCATGAAGTATCAGCCACAGTTGATGCATCATAGGAATGTCGGCAAAGGAGACGGTATCTAATAAATTGTGCCCAAATATAATCACTAAGCTCAGTAGCCACAGCCACTTCTTAGGCAGACCAATAACCGCTGAGAGCGCAATCATACTGAATCCAATCGCCCATATCACTTGGAGATACACCACGTCAGGTGGAAATTGTGCTGTCCAAGCAAAATTAATGACAATCAGCTCCAAAAACACCAAAAAAAGCCCGCGTTTGATTAAAAATTCGCGGGTCATTTGAATACTATTGTGTTTGTGTTGGTACAAATAAGCAGACAGTCCCGTCAGTAACACAAAGACAGGCGCACATAAATGGGCAATCATTCGGCTGAAAAATAGTGGTTCATCCGTTCCTGGTATCAGCATTGGATCAGGAACTTGATGGTGTAAGTAAAAGGTCTCTCGAACATGATCCACCATCATGATGAGCATCACAAGCCCTCGAAGTGCGTCGATCGCTTGCAACCGTTGAAAAGGTGTCGCCATACAATAGCCTTTGTATAGTTAAAACGAAACATTATAACATATCAATTATTAGCTACTACTGATTTAAGTACGCATTTTCGCAGAGGTGCTCACTGATTTGGATGTTTATGCTTGTCTTAACTTTTTATGCTGTGTCTGACCTAACGATAGCGTACCGCTGTTAAAACGGCGCGAAATTATCAGGCTGACTGTGCGTAGCAGTCCAACGTTGATTGGCATCAATATGACTATTAAGCCCAACTCCTCGTGGTACTTGCATATTATCACCATACAGCCAAAGCACCATATTGGTACGTTTGCCACTGGTGATTGGATGTGCGGCATGAGGCACCGAGCCTCTATGAATAATCGCCATACCAGGTTTAAAGATGGCACGTCTGGTTTGCCCTAAATGGCGATCGACAAAGTCAACTTCTGACCCAGTAAAGTCTTCGCCTGGCAAATTTAGGTTAATATTCATAGTCACCGCTGAAGCATCAGTATGAAGTTGTAGCGATGTGTCGCCTGCCGGCTGGTATTGAATTGAGAACCCAAAGGTCTGAGTGTCATAGCCATAAACATTGGCAAATAACAACCGAGCGATAGGGCGCATATATTGATTCATGACTCTATGATAAAACGCCTGAAAATTAGGGGTGGCCAAATAGCCTGACGAGCGCGCATCTAGCATAGCCCCATTACTGTTCAATGCGATACCGTAAGGAGGACGTATAGGAATGTTAGCGTCTGCGATTGCTTGCAGATAACGGCGCAGCGTTGATAGTTGTGCTGGGTCAAAGAGTTGCCCTTGGTATACGTCAGGTAGTATCTCTTGCCATAAGTTTTTAACAGCCGTCTCCGTAGAAGGAGTGCGCCATGCTTGCGTCACTACATCACGTAGAGTTGGATCAAATAATGAGTCATCAAGTACAGGCAAGTCATGCTCAGTGGTTTCCCATTCTGCCCATGCATGCTCCAGTAACTGGCTGTTTTGATGCCAGAAATGCTCTACCGATGCTGCACGTCTCAGCATATCTGATTTTGACGGTAGTGGTAAGTTGCGTGCCTGCTGTAGTGCGCTCTGTTGAGTATCTCCATCATGGTCGCTATAGTGTTGAGTGTCCTGTGTGCTCGTAGGCCGTATTATAGTATCCATCGTGTATCTCCAAATGTGTGAGTGAACCTTATAGGTGCATGCTACTATAATTAATGATTTTGATAATCAGCAGGTTTAGAGAAATAGTTTCAATAATTTTTATATAATGATGAGGCTAGCAGCAGCAAGTGATGGTGTTTGCTAAGTTAGACGCTAATTGAACGAAGGCATGACGATGAAAAATTTGCAGGATTTACGTATTTTTATTGAGACCGCTCGCTTAGGTAGCCTATCTGCCTGTGCTCGGCACTTAGATCTGTCGCCTGCAGTTGTGAGTGCAGCGGTCAAGCGATTAGAAGCGGAAATTGAGACGGTATTATTTGTTCGCTCTACTCGTAGGCTGCGTCTAACTAGCAAGGGTGAGCAATATTTAAAGCATTGCCGAGATGCGGTGGCTATTTTAGACAACGCTTATGCAGGACTACATGACAATGATGCTGAGCTGACGGGTACCATTCGGCTGTCGGCATCATCAGATTTGGGACGAAACTTAATTTTGCCTTGGTTGGACGATTTTATAGACATTCACCCAAAAGTGACGGTGCAGCTACATATGTCAGACAGCTATGTGGACTTGTACGGTCAGCAGATTGATTTGGCACTACGTTACGGCGCGCCCAAAGATTCATCACTGGTCGCACTACCTATTGTATTGAATAATCGCCCTATATTGTGTGCGTCAAAGGAGTATTTGAGCAAAATTGATAAGGATATTGGTATGCCAAAAATGCCGGAAGATTTATCGCAGCATAATTGCTTACGTTTGGGGCATGATGAAAAGTATTTGAGCGAGTGGACTTTTGAGAAAGCGGGAAAGACTAAACGTGTGGCCGTGGATGGCAATCGCAGAAGTAAAGACGGTGACGTTGTGCGCCGCTGGGCAGTGGCGGGTAAAGGCATCGCATTAAAGTCTCAGTTAGATATAGCCGGCGATTTGAAGGCAGGGAGACTGGTTGAGGTAGAGTTGGACGGCTGGCAAGTGGCCAACTATCCACTATATTTGATTTGTCCAGAACGGCGATTAATCGATCCATTGTTTAATGCGGTCAAAGAATACTTGATTGAACGGGTAGAGCAGGTGTTAAGGTAAAACAAAAATTAATGGTTACCCTATTTAATCAGACGAGCAAAACAACAGTCACTAGACAGTAATTGCTGGATGGCTATTATAATTATTGCCATACCTTATCAAGCACCGTAAACCAGTTTTTTGACGTTATCTTTTCAATCAGTTGATCAGAGAAGTGCCGTTGCTGCATTCGCTCAATCAACATAGAGATTTGACTGATATCAGATAACTCATCAGGTAGTAGGCAACCATCGAAATCAGAGCCAAACCCAACGTGATCTTCGCCTAGATGGTCGATCAGATAATCAAGATGGTCGACAATCACATCGAGTGATGTTTGCGTATTACGTTGCCCATCTGCACGAAGAAACGCCACATCGAAATTCACCCCAACCATACCATCGCTTTGTTTAATAGCAGCCAGCTGTTGATCGGTCAAGTTCCGTGCTTGCTGACAGAGAGTATGTGCATTTGAATGTGTCGCAACAATCGGCTGGCAGGCAATCTCTAGCGTATCCCAAAAAGCACGCTCATTCATATGCGACACATCGATCAGCATATGCTTTTCACTGCACTTAAGAATGAGGTCTTTACCTTGAGTCGTGAGCCCAGATCCTGTATCGGGAGAATGCGGAAAAGACGCATTTAAGCCATCACCGAAGAGGCTCTTTCTATTCCATAGTGGGCCAATGCTTCTGAGTCCTGCCTCATAAAACACATCCAGCAGGTCAGGCTGTATGGCTAAAAACTCAGCACCTTCCAAATGCAAAACGATGCCCAGTTGCTTATTCTGCTGACAGGCCTGAATTTGTTCTAACGAGGTGCAAATCTGGATTTGACCATCAGATCTTGCCTGTAGTTGCTGGGCTAGTTTCAATTGTTCACAACAGATATCGACGATTTCTTGCGGAGTAAAATCTGAATGTGATGGGTTGGCTAATTTGTCAGGTTGGTTGTTTTTCACATAAGCGTAGGGCGGTAAAAATATAGAAAATAATCCGCCCATCCAATTCGCTTCTTTGCAGCGTTGTAAATCCAAATGTCCCGGTAACGTGCCATAAATAAAGTCATGTACCGGATCGGCAGCTGAACTTAGCCAAAGGCGAGTCAACAGATCATTATGTCCATCAAATATCACAGGCTGAGCGTTCATAGTTAATCCGTTACCGTACGAGTAGGAATCAATTGCTCTTCATTCAGCTGTTTGTTACTCAGTGATTTAGAATTTTTTGGATTTCTAAACAGTAAATCTTCAAAAGGTACAGGCGTTTCACTATTGATACGTGCCTCCTCGATTAGATAATGATAAGGCGATTTGCCACACACAGGATCGGCGTTTTTGGCATCGCCCGTCAGCATAAAGGCTTGGCAACGACAGCCGCCATAATCGCGTTCTTTGTCTGGGCAGTTTTGGCAGATATCGGGCATCCAGTCATCACCGCGAAACTGATTGAAGCTCGCAGAGTCATACCAAATATCTGACAGTGGTGTATGTCGTACATTAGGAAACTGTATTGGCATTTGTCTGGCAGCATGGCAAGGTAGAGCTGTACCGTCTGGGGCCACTGTTAAGAAAATCTTGCCCCAGCCATCCATACAGGGCTTTGGACGTTCTTCATAATAATCAGGCACCACAAAAATAAGTTTGCACTTGATACCACGTTCTTCAATCTGCTTACGGTATTCATTGGTAATGCGTTCAGCTCGGACCACTTGCGCTTTGGTTGGTAGCAAACCCTCTATGTTCTCAAACGCCCAACCATAAAACTGACAAATAGCCAGCTCGACCGTGTCGGCTTCCAGCTCTAAGCAGAGGTCAATAATCTGGTCAATCTGATCGATGTTTTGCCGATGAATGACAAAGTTAAGTACCATCGGGTAATCGTACTGTTTGACCAGACGTGACATCTCATATTTTTGCTCAAAGGCATGCTTTGAACCTGCTAAGGCATTGTTGACCGTTGGATCACTGGCTTGAAAGCTGATTTGAATGTGCTGAAGACCTGCTTCTTTTAAATGCGCAATCCGAGCTTCGGTCAATCCCATACCCGACGTGATCAAGTTAGTATAAAAACCTTGATTGTGCGCATAAGCGACCAATTCTTCTAAGTCTTGACGAACCAGTGGCTCGCCGCCAGAAAAACCAAGCTGCACCGCGCCCATTTGCCGCGCCTGATCAAACACATCAAACCATTCCTCTGTCGTTAGCTCCTCTTTATACTGAGCGTAATCGATAGGGTTTGAGCAATAAGGGCATTGTAAGGGGCAGCGATAGGTCAGCTCAGCAAGCAGCCATAGCGGTAGCCCGACTGGCGCAGTCATACTAAATCAATCCAATGTTCACGCTGGGCGACCAGCATATATTCAATGATGTCTTGTTCGATTTCGGGAATATCGCCAAACATAGCTTGTACCTTTTGGATAATATCAGCAATGGACGCTTGACCATCAATATGTTGCCCAATGATGCTGGCACTGTCATTGAGCTTAATCATGCCTTCAGGGTAAAGTAGGACATAGGCGTTTTGCGCAGGCTCAAACTGAAAACGATAACCGTGACGCCATACCGGTACGATGGATTGATCCAGCTCAGGTAAGCTAGCAGGTATACTCATTTGAATAATCCTTTATGCCAAACATTGTCAGTGGTAACGCTTTGATAAGGGGCTTGATTATGCACATAGGCCAAGCTCAATGCATCCAAGATCGTCCATAAGATATCGAGCTTAAACTGTAGGATCTCAAGCATACGCTCTTGTTGCTCGGCGGTTTTGAATGAGTCGAGTGTGATGGTCAGACCATGCTCAACATCGCGGCGCGCTTGACTCAAGCGTGAGCGGAAATAGGTATAGCCTTGCTCCTTTATCCAAGGGTAGTGCTTGGGCCAAGACTCTAAACGTGACTGGTGAATCTGCGGGGCAAACAGCTCGGTCAGTGAGCTACTGGCGGCTTCTCGCCATGAGGTGCGCCGCGCAAAGTTCACATAGGCATCCACGGCAAAACGCACACCCGGTAGCACTAGATCTTCAGAAATCACTTGCTCACGGGTCAAACCAACTGCCTCTGCCAGACCCAACCATGCTTCACGACCACCGCCGTCAGGATATACGCCATCTTGATCAATCATACGCTGGATCCATTCTTGACGTACGCGCTGATCAGGACAGTTTGCCATAATGGCTGCGTCTTTCAATGGGATGTTGATCTGATAATAAAATCGGTTGGCGACCCACGCTTGGATTTGCTGCTGGGTCGCTTTGCCTTCATGCATCATGATATGAAAGGGATGATAAATATGATAATACTGACCCTTAGCCATAATCGCTTGTTCAAACGCTTCTGGGCTTAGCGCTGTGTTTTCTTCTTGCATTGTTCTCACCTTACGATTGCTATCTTGCCTTACCGTTTGTCTTAAAGCTCAATCTGCATACCATCAAATGCTACTTCAACACTATGTTGTTTTAATGTCGCAGCCTGTTCAGACTGTTCATTCAATATCGGGTTGGTATTATTGATATGGATTAGCACCTTACGAGCGTTATCTAACTGGTCTAGATAATGCAATGAGCCATCTTCACCACTGATATGCAAATGTCCCATGTCTTGGCCGGTCTTCGTACCGACGCCGCACTCTTGCATTTCATTGTCCGTCCATAGCGTACCGTCAATCATCACGCAATCAGAGCTTTTCATAATCTGCATCACTTGATCATCAATTTTACCGAGACCTGGCGCATAAAAGAGTTGTTTTTGTGTTTTTAAGTCTTTTACAATCAGGGCAATATTGTCGCCATCATGTGGGTCATTACGATGCGGAGAGTAGGGCGGTGCAGAGCTTCTAATCACCAAAGGCGTCAGCTCTAAATTGCTGTAGCCGTCAATTTGAAAGCTCTGTTTTGGATCGATTTGATTATATTGTAGACCCCCATTCCAGTGCTTTAACATATTAAACAGTGGAAAACCTGTGCTGAGGTCTTGATGCACCATGTCCGTACACCAAACAGGCATTGGACAGCCTTCACGTAGGGTCAACAGGCCGGTCGTATGGTCAAGTTGACTGTCCATCAACACCACATCTGTGATACCTGTGTCTCTTAAGTTACGTGCGGGCTGAGCTGCCTTAAATTCAAATAACTGTTGGCGAATATCAGGGGACGCATTGAATAAGATCCAATCTATACCATTTTCTGATATGGCGATTGAGGATTGGGTACGGGTCTTTGCCTGAATCGTGCCTTGACGCACACCATGGCAGTTAGCGCAATTGCAATTCCACTGCGGAAAACCACCACCAGCAGCTGAGCCTAAAACGTGAATATACATAAATCAATATTTCCAAAAAAATAAAAGCCCTAGTCATCTAGGGCTTTTAATGGGTTTAGTGCTCGTAAATTTTAACGGGCTTCGAAATACATCGTGATTTCGAAACCAATACGGATGTCTTGAAAAGCTGGTTTAGTCCACTGCATGGGATTGCTCCTGAATGAATATTATTGGTACATCAGTAAGATGAATGAAAGTAATTATCAATGGTAGTATAAGCTGACCCCTGCTGTCAATTTCTTAGATGTTAGTAAAGCGTTAACGAGCATCGATTAAGCAGTCTTTTATAGCACCAATGAAAGCCTGTTTATCGTACCGAAAAGACAGTATATCGAGCATAAGATTAAAAATATCTTTGAATAGTTTGAGCATAAATTCTAACTATAAAAAATCTGCTTGAAGTGAGGTAAGCGTATTTCGAGAACTTATGGGTTATACAGATATATTGCAAAAACCGAATTTATCTATAAAGTAATAGTTTAACTTGATAGATATTGGAGCCTGAAGATGATTGCTGAATTACAAGGCAGTGAATTAACCAAAGCCATCTTGGGAAATGTCAGCAACTATGTATGGTGTGCTGTCAGCAACGTTAGCGATGATTATGCTATCGCAACCATAGATAATGGTTACTATGAATTATTGGTCCCTATTGTAGCCTTTAATAACGATCAGTTCGTTTGTGATAAAGGTGAGCTATGGGAATATGCTGTCTCAGTAAAGAGAGTGGCACTTACTCATGATGATGTGGGGCTATAACTCACTATCAATATAATGACTGTTATACTCTGCATGCAGATTAGTTTTACAGCCTATGCATGAAAATCTACCACCTATCTACAACTTCTTGTTCTAGTTGACAATACATCTGTACTATCTATTTATAAGCTCATCTGTCTAGTCACCAATATTTTTCAACGATAGATATAACAGGTTCGAAGATGCTCAAGTAATTGTTGTTATGAAGCCACTTGTTTAGCTTACTAATCATTGTCATTGAATAGGAGTAACAACATGGATACAGTAACTGTTGGAAGCGAATTAACTCGTTCAATGCTTGAGGAAGGTTATCAAAGTATATGGTGTGCTGTGAGTGACGAGAGTGATGAGAACGCTATAGAAGATCAGGTATGTAATGACTTCACATCTCGCATTGTGGCTTTTGAAGATGGCCAGTTCTATTGTACGGGCGGTATGCCTTGGAAGTATGCAGTGCCAATTGAGATCGTTGCATTGACGCGATATGACTTTTCTTTTTAGTGAACAAACATAACGTAGATAGGTTTGGATAGTCATCGCCGAAAGTAAACCCTAATATCAAGATATTTAGTTAGATAAAATGCGCGACTGACAAGGCCATTCAAGCGATGCAATATACAGCTTGAATGGCCTTTTGTGTTTTGGAGCCAGTTTGAAAGCTATTTATTATTTTAAAAACTCAGGGCGCATAAAGGCTGGGTTTGGATACGTATAAAATCCTTCACCAGTCGCGAATCCTAGTTTGTTTTGATCGATTAATTGCTCTTTTAAATATTGAGCAGCCTTAAACCTTACAGGGTTTTGAGTTTTTTCAGCAGATAGCTTCGTGATGTTGTAGGCAGTATTGATACCGATAGTATCCAATATGGCAAAGGGACCTGACGGTGCGCCAGTTACTATCATCCACGTTTTATCTATCGTATGTGGATCGGCGACCTCTTTTGCAACCAATTGCAAAGCTGCATCTATAAAAGGCGCCAACAAACTGTTCATAATATAGCCGGGTTGCTCCTTATCCAGCGGCATTGCCACCATACCGATGGCAGTAGCAAAAGCAACAACCTCATCAAATACGTTAGGATCTGTCCCAGGATGCCCCATGATTTCGGCGACATTATGCATCCAAATTTTATTGGCAAAGTGTAGCGCTAAAAACTGCGCAGGTCGTCCCGTTGATTCTGCAAACTGACTAGGAAGTAAGGTAGAGGTATTGGTCGCAAAGATGGTTTTCTCTGGCGCTAGTTTGGCAAGTTTTTCATAAAATTCGATTTTAATTTCAGGAATCTCGGGAATGGCTTCAATCATTAGGTCAGCATCTTTGACCGCTTCTGCTAAGTCTGAAGTGTAGCTGAGATTGTCAAAAGCCTTATCCAACTGCTCTTGAGTTGCCCTCAAATCCTTTCGAAAAGCCTTGCACATCAATTGAAATTTTGACTTTGCTTTTTCTAAAACCTCATCATTGATGTCATAGACACTGACATTAAAACCATGAAATGCGGCCTGAAAAGCAATTTGATAGCCTAGGATGCCGCTTCCCGCGACAGTTACATTTTTATACGTCATTGTATTTATTTCCTAATAGTAGTGGATATAAGTTGCTAGATAAATGTCTAGAACCTATAGATCTATTATTAGATGGTTTTACCTTATTATTCAACCTGCATTTTTATAAAAACATTTAAGAGAACCTAAAAATATCGCGATGCAAGTATCAGATAAGTTTATACTACTTGACTTATTATATTATCAAATAATTCAATAACTTGCTGACTGTATTGCTAGCTTCATACCTAATGATTTTATAATGACTGAAGGCTAATTTAATATCATAATGGCATTTTTAATGACTGTTGATGTCAAAATATTGTCGACGAGGTTGTAAAGGAGGACGTAAGCAGTGATGTACGATGAAAATCGCATTTAACGCATTCGATATGTAAGGAAGGCTATTATCCCTATTATCATTCTTACGTATGAATCCGTTACTGAATTTTAAGGTTTACACTGGTATCATGCGCCATTTTCCCACTGTGCTATGCGCGTCAGGATTGCATTAGCGGAGAAGCAGCTAGAGTGGACAAGCCTATTGATCTGTCTAAAGGTTATTAGCAGTAGTAAGCCTGTTTTTGATGTAATGATTCTCGCAGATGCGCTACAAGCAGTTTCAACTTTTGGTCCGGTTGCCGTGCTTTGGGGTAAACCGCATACATGCCCATTTTCTTTCGCGTAAAGCGCTGCAAAATCTGAGTGAGCGTGTTTTGCTGCATTTCTTCATAAACAAGTGCTTGTGGTAAAAAGGCGATACCTAGGTCGCTGAGAGTCGCTTGTTTAATCGCATTAAGATGATTGCTATGAAACCGACCCTGTACAGGAAGCAGTTGCTCCGTGCCATCTATATATAGCGGCCATATACCATTCGCCGTATGATCAAACTTATAGACCAAACACTCATGACTCCGTAATTGTTCAGGGGTTTGAGGTGTGCCATGTCGCTCTAAATAGTCTGGTGTCGCACATATGACCCACTGGCTATCTATAAGACGTCTTGCAATGAGTGATGAGTCTTCAAGCTCTGCTGTCCTTATCGCCAGATCAAACCCTTCTTCTATCAAATCAACCAATCGATTGGTAATCTGTAAATCTACTGATATTTCTGGGTGTTGTTTACAGAATTCGGCAATGGATTCGCTCAATATTAGATTTGCAGAGACCGCTGGCATAGTTATACGTATGTTGCCTTTCATGTCCTCACCATAGCCTGTTACGGCATTTTCAGCTTCTTGAAAGGCAAATTTAGCGATTTTAGCTTTGTTATAAAGCGTCCTTCCTGCATCGGTTAAGCTTAACTTTCTGGTTGTCCTATAAAGCAGCTGTGCGTTTAAGCTCTCTTCTAATCTTGCAATGCGTTTGCTTACCACTGAATTAGTTAATGACAGCTTTTCAGCGACCCGAGAAAATGACCCTTCATCAACCACTTGGACGAATAAAACCATATCGTCAGCTTTGCCCATACTTGTTCCCCAATTGGTGTAATAGCTTTTGGATTATAGCAAAAAAAGAAAATAACATTATCCTTTGATGCAATATATCAATGTATCGACAAGGCGTAGAATATTTTAGGGAATTTTGAGGATTTGTTTATTTAACCATTCTATTAATCATGTCACTGACAGAGATTGTCTTCGGCTTCGTCTGACCGACAGCGTGAAGTTATAAAAACAAATGCTTAAATGAAGTTGTTCAAGGAAGATTACACGATAAAAAAAGGACTATGATTTTGAATCAAACAATATATGGACTGTTGGCATTACTGCCAATCGTTCTCTGTGGTATTTTTTTGATAGGCTTGCAATGGTCAGCCAAAAGAACCATGCCAATCGTTCTGGCGGTTACTGCCGCGCTTGCCCTCTTTGTATGGGATATGACGCTTAATCGCGTGTCTTCATCGATTATTCAAGGAATGGTCATTACGGTTTCAGTATTGTGGATCGTATTCGGCGCTATTTTCTTATTGAATACGTTAAAGCATACGGGTGCTATTGCCGTTATTCGATCTGGCTTTACCAATGTATCGCCAGATAGGCGGGTGCAAGCCATTATTATTGCTTGGTGCTTTGGCTGCTTTCTTGAGGGAGCGGCTGGCTTTGGTACAGCGGCCGCTATTGCCGCGCCTTTACTCGTCGCGATAGGATTTCCAGCGCTGGGTGCTGTGTTGATGGGAATGATGATACAAAGTACGCCTGTGTCATTTGGTGCAGTCGGTACGCCTATCGTTATTGGAGTAAACAAGGGATTAGATACAGTAGCCATTAGCACCCAATTGGCACAACAAGGACTAGAGTGGGGCGATTTTTTACAACTGATTACCAGCCAAGTAGCCGTTATGCATGGTGTCATTGGTACATTTATGCCACTTTTTATGGTGATGATGCTCACGCGCTTTTTTGGTAAAAATAAAAGCTGGAGAGAAGGCTTCGCTATTTGGCCATTTGCTATTTTTGCGGGTTTGGCATTCACAGTCCCTTATACCCTAACAGGTATTTTTTTAGGGCCAGAGTTTCCATCATTGGTCGGCGGTTTGGTCAGTATCACTATCGTTGTTAATGCGGCAAAACGTGGATTTTTAGTACCAAAAACCACATGGGATTTTGAACCGAAAAAAAGCTGGCCAAGTGAATGGCTTGGTAAGCTAATAGTTAGCAAAGAAGACATCACTCCTGCGTTGAGTGATAAAAAGATGTCCACGGTCATGGCATGGTTCCCTTATTTATTGGTTGCCCTTTTATTGGTGTGTTCTAGAGTATTAACAGGCTTTCAGTCTTTGCTGAACAGCGCGACAGTAGACCTAACCTCGATTTTAAGTGAGGCAGATATCAGTGCCAGTTTTAGTCCTTTATACTTACCAGGCGGCTTGTTATTAATCAGCGCCTTGGTTGCTGCGGCCTTTCAAACGAACAAACCTGTCAATGCACTAAACAATGCCTTTAAAGAATCAGGTAAAACTGTACTAGGGGCCGGATTTGTCCTTATTTTTACGATTCCAATGGTTAGAATTTTTATTAATTCAGGCGTAAACTTATCAGATGTGGCGAGTATGCCTGTCGCCAGTGCAGAGTTGTTTGCGGGTACTTTTGGTAGTGTTTTCCCCTTAATCAGTGCAACCATTGGTGCGTTAGGTGCCTTTATCGCGGGCTCTAATACCGTATCCAACATGATGTTCAGTCAATTCCAATACGAAGCCGCCATGAGCTTACATATTTCACCTTCTCTAATCATCGCGGCTCAAGCAGTTGGTGCGGCTGCTGGTAATATGATTGCAGTACATAATGTGGTGGCTGCATCAGCAACGGTGGGCCTACTCGGTATGGAGGGCGCCACACTTAGGCGTACTATTTTACCTACCATCTATTATGTGTTGTTCTGCGGGATTATCGTTATGGCTGCCGTTTATATTTTTGGTTTTCAAGGGCCTTTAGCATCATGAGTGACACACAATCACCAAATAAAGAGCGTCATATGCCGTCATTAAATAGAGCTTCATCAAACCTTTTCTCATCAAATATAGCGCATCAAGACACACTCCATCCTGAGCAAGTGTTAGACAAGCTAACCCATTTACTGGGAGCCGGCAATGTACAGGCTGATCCGGAAAAAAACGAACACTATAGAATGGGGTGGCGTTCTGGCGGCGGCAGCGCTTTGGCTGTTTTGTTTCCGCAAACGCTGCTGGAGATTTGGCGTAGTCTAGAAATATGTGTGGAAGGCGACTGCATTATTATCATGCAAGCAGCAAAAACAGGGCTGACGGAAGGCTCAACCCCGAGCGGTAATGATTACGATAGACCAGTGGTTGTGATCAATACCCTTGCAATGAATCAGTTGTATTTGGTGAATGATAACGAGCAAGTGATTAGCTTACCTGGCGCCACGTTGCATCAATTGCAAAGTCAGCTTAAAGCCGTAAATAGAGCGCCTCACTCGGTCATCGGTTCATCGACGTTGGGTGCGTCAATTATTGGCGGTGTCTCTAATAATTCTGGTGGGGCACTGGTTAAAAGAGGTCCTGCTTATACCGAGCTTGCTTTGTTTGCCCAAATAGACAAGCACGGTCAGCTAGTATTAGTTAATCACCTAGATGTAGAATTAGGCGACACTCCAGAAGAAATACTCACTAATCTGCAAACAGGTAATTTTGATAAAAGAGCATTACCTGACACTGGCAAGCTCGCATCTGACAAAGAGTACATCGCTAGAGTAAAAGATGTTGATGCAAGCACACCAAGCCGCTTTAATGCGGATAGGCGAAGACTTTATGAAGCCAGTGGCTGCGCTGGCAAGCTTGCCGTGTTTGCAGTACGTCTTGATACCTATCCAACGGCTGTAAAAGAGAAAACCTTTTATATAGGTACCAACAGTGTGAGTGAGCTTGCACAGCTCAGAAGGCAAATATTATCAAACTTTGATAATATCCCTGAAGTGGGTGAGTACATGCATCGTGATATATTCGATGTATCCGCTAAATACGGAAAAGACACGTTCCTGAGTATTAAGCATCTCGGTACCAACGCCTTACCTAGACTATTTTCTATCAAAGGCGCTATGGACGCAAAGTTCCATAAATGGTCATGGATGCCAAAGCACTTTACTGACAAAGTTATGCAGTTCGTCGCCAATATATTTCCAAAGCATTTACCGAAGCGAATGCTAGAGTATCGCGACCAATATGAGCATCATCTCATCTTAAAAATGAGTGATGACGGCATAGCAGAAGCACAGGATTTTCTGAAGGTGTTTTTCGACGCTTCAAATACGGGTAACTATTTTGAATGTAGTCAAGAAGAATCAGAAAGCGCCTTTTTACATCGCTTTGCCGCTGCAGGTGCTGCATTACGTTATGAAGTCATACATGAAAAAGACGTCGGCGATATATTGGCATTAGATATTGCCATACCACGTAACGAATTAGAATGGCTTGAAACGTTACCTGAAGACATTGAACAACACTTAGAGAAGAAACTCTATTATGGACACTTCTTTTGTTATGTATTTCATCAAGACTATATTCTGAAGAAGGGTAGTGATGCACATCTTGTTAAAAAAATGATGCTAGAGCTACTGAGCGCACGCGGAGCCAAATATCCTGCTGAGCATAATGTCGGACACCTATACGAAGCGGAACCTGATTTACAGAACTTTTATAAAAGTCTAGACCCAACCAATACCTTTAATCCGGGTATTGGTAAAATGTCGAAAACCAAACGCAATTGCTCGTGTTGTTTATAATTGAACTCTATAACTGATATTTAAAACTGGCCATGGGCTGATTATTTATCAGTTGCTAAGTTGCTGAATAGTTCAGTATTTGTCTATTATAAATTGTTCAATACATCCTCAGAAGCACTGCCGATTGGTAGTGCTTTTTTATTATTTCTCGGTAAATGTATCAGCAGCCTCGAGTTCAGAAGCACATTTATTCAAAATGATTTTGTTATCTATTGTTAAATACCAGTCGATGCTATGTATAATGCAGCACTAGCATAGCTTTCACTCAGTATGGCTTTCACTCATATGCCTTTAATAAGAAGATTACATTATGTCAAATAAGCGTCCTTTATATATTCCTGTTGCTGGACCCGCTCTTTTAGAGACACCTTTATTGAATAAAGGTAGTGCTTTTTCATCAGAAGAACGTAGTAGCTTTAATTTAACGGGGCTATTACCTCATAATATTGAAACGATTGAGGAGCAATCATTACGTGCTTATCATCAACTAAGCTCATTCACTGATGCGATGGATAAGCATATTTACTTGCGTAACATCCAAGATACCAATGAAACCTTATTTCATCATCTAATTGAGCAGCATATCGAAGAAGTCATGCCGCTCATTTATACCCCAACCGTTGGTCAGGCGTGCGAAAAGTTCTCGCAAATTTATCGTCGTAAACGTGGTTTGTTTATCTCATATCCTGAGCGTCACAAAATCGACGACATGCTACAAAATGCCACCAAACAAAACGTCAAAGTGATTGTTGTTACTGACGGTGAACGTATATTGGGCCTAGGAGATCAGGGTATTGGCGGTATGGGCATTCCAATCGGTAAGTTGTCTTTATATACGGCTTGTGGTGGTATTAGCCCAGCTTATTGTCTACCTATTTTGCTGGATGTCGGCACCAATAACCAACAGCTGCTTGACGATCCTATGTATATGGGCTGGAGGAATCCGCGCATCTCTGGCGATGAATATAATGAATTTGTGGATTTATTTATTCAAGCCGTTAAGCGTCGTTGGCCAGAAGTGTTATTGCAATTTGAAGATTTTGCTCAGGAAAACGCGACACCATTATTGAATAAATATCGTGATCAGCTGTGCTGCTTTAATGATGATATTCAAGGGACTGCTGCGGTATCGGTTGGTACTCTGATTGCAGCGTGTCTAAATAAAGGTCAAAAACTTAGCCAACAGAATATCGCATTTTTAGGCGCAGGATCTGCAGGTTGCGGTATTGCTGAGCATATTATTCGCCAAATGCAACGTGAAGGATTGACTGAAGAGCAAGCTCGTAGTCAAGTATTCATGGTTGATCGTTATGGCCTGCTAACAGATGGCATGACAGAACTGCAAAAATTCCAAGAACCATTAGTACAAAAGGAATCAGCTATTGCCAGCTGGGATAAAAGTAAGAAACTCGGCTTAGCGCAAGTGGTTAAACAAGCAAAAATCACCGTATTATTTGGTGTTAGCGGACAAAAAGGTCTGTTCACCCAAGAAGTGATCGAGTCGCTATGTGCTAATACTGAGCACCCAATTGTACTACCACTTTCAAATCCAACGTCTCGTGTGGAAGCAACGCCGCAAGAAGTCATGAATTGGAGTAAAGGTAAGGCAATTGTTGCGACGGGTAGTCCGTTTCCTCATACCACTTATAACGGTCAGTCTTTTGAGGTTTCTCAGTGTAATAACAGCTATATTTTCCCTGGTATTGGTCTAGGTGTTTTAGCAGCACGTGCGACAGGTATCAGCGATAATATGCTAACGGCAGCAAGCCAAGCCCTTGCAGATATATCAATGGAATACGAAAAAGCACCTGGTGCCATCTTACCGCCGATCAAGGTTATTAGAGAGATCAGTGAAAAGATAGCGTATGCAGTGGCATTACAAGCGGCTCAAGATAAGCTAGCACTACCTATCACATCGGAGAATTTACAACGCCGATTAAAAGCGAACTTTTGGTTACCTGAATATCGTAACTATCGCCGTACTTCTTTCTAAGTTAGAGATTAGATAGTTAGCTATTATCGATATTGCAAACACCATAAAAAATCACCTTAACTTGAAAAGTTAGGGTGATTTTTTTATCTATGCATTAATATAAAACTATAGGGTCTGTATGGTCGCTTGTTTTGGTGGTGAGTTAGTCAACGCCTTGATAATTTCAGATATTTTAAAGGTATTCTAAGAGGTGTTAGTCGATGCCTCTATCATTAAGGTATGGAAGGTCAGGGTGTATTATAGACACGCAATAAAAAACCCTTGTAGCGTAAGGCTTACAAGGGTTTATTGGTACTACTCATATCTTAATTGGTGCGCCCACCAAGACTCGAACTCGGATCGATCGCTTAGGAGGCAACTGCTCTATCCTGTTGAGCTATAGGCGCATTATGGAGTGACATTGTAGAAAAAAGCAGTCATAAAAGCAATCAACAAAAGATTAATAAAGACAATTTATCCTTACTCACCATTGCTAAGCGCGTCAGTGACATCTACAGCATGATCACCTGATGCATTTTTCGCCTGTGAGTTTGGTTTAAATAAGTCATTTACACTGTTCTTATAACCACTAATGTTCTCATAATCATATTTTTTTAGTATATCTTGACCTGTGCTCGATAGTAAAAAATTACGGAAGTTAATAGCAGTTGTATCGTCTGTCAGGATGACACCTTCAAGCGCTTGTTCATCTTTTAGCGCATAGTTAAAGGGATTTAGAGTGTGTATCTTTTTATCTTTATTATGCGTACTATTATCACTATTTTTATCAGCTGCATCATTTGTACCAGAACCCTCGATACTTTGCTGACTTTGACCATTTCTATCTTGTGCCTGTTGCAATTCTGACTGTAGGAGTGATACCCGTTCTGTAGATAGGCTGTCGTCATTGGTAATAATCATATCTGTATCAAAAACGAAGTCAGAGAGTTTGTCTTTGGTAGAACCATTACTTGGTACTGTAAGAAGGTCGTTAGAGGGGACATAGCTCGCTAACACTTGCACGTGCGGATAACGAGATTCAAAGCTCACAATGATATCGTCCAATGGTATCTGTAACTTCTCCTCTGCTCGAATGTATAAAACACTGTCAGCAATCTCTCTTGATTCATTCCCTTTCGTACTAGGGTCTGCTTCACTTTCACTTGCCATGATTGGCAATGGGTCTGTGTTTTTTCGATTACTGGTCCACAACCAAATAAAGACCGCGATAAAGATTGTGAGCAGTAGCAAAATTAGCCCAGCCAGCAGTAGTTTGTAGTCTTTCATATATTACTGCTCTTTTATTATTAGTTGATTCATAGCAACGTTTATATACAGGGTGGTATCTAGTTTTTAAAGCTTTTGTTCTAGTACTTCATCGGTTAATTCAGCCAACATGTCTGCAAAGATATCCGTGTCTGCAGAAGGGGTAGATACTTGTTCTTCATTAACTTCACCACTTTCATCAGTATGGCCATTGGTTTGGCGATTTATTAGAGAATCAGGTTGGTCGTTTAATACCTTGGCAGCGGGTGTAGTAGTTTGATGCGCTGCTAACGGCGATTCACCGGTCAACAATCTGTCTTTTAACCATCTAAACCCATGTGCCTCCCACCATGCTTCAAAACGTGGCAACGTGCTACCACGTACTGCTACAGGTAGATCTAGCGTTCTCAATTTCTGCGCAAGGACAGGGTCGCTGATAGCTTGATGGATGCTCAAATAAAGTGAGCTGCTATCATCCGTATATGGTCGTCTGTTTTGCCATGATCTGTCATCGATTTTCATACGTGGCAGTTGCCACAACTCACCGCGATAATACACGACGTATAAGCGTTGTTTTGGATGGACAAAAATGGCATCAATGGGACGCAGTGGCATAATATTAAGTAATCCCGTCAATAGAAAGTGTTATTTAGATACAGGTTGTAAAGGCCAATTTAAAAACCGCAATGAGATTATTTCATTGTAAATATGAATGATAGTATAAAACGACACTAAATGTCGCAAGCTTATTATAATATCGGCATTTACACTAGTAAACGATAACCATCAATGGCACACTGATAGCAAATTTGGCAAGTCAACGTTATCAATGGATATGTAGAATTTGCTACTATGATTGTTTTTGTTTCTGGCCCTCATGCTAGCAGAAATGCATCATAGTAACGACCATCAAACATGGATTGATGAGTATCGATTTTTGTTTTGTCTAGACGTTTTATGGCGTTTTTGACATTGGATACAGACATCTCATCTTATCTTTATTATGCGTAGTACTATTATCACTATTTTTATCAGCTGCATCATTTATAAGTGAAGCCTTTTTTATTAATCCTAATATCTAACCCTTATTTCAATCAGATTATTGTCTATGTTCACTATTATTCAGTCGCACCGTACCGAAAACCTCGTTGATCAATTGCTTGTACAGTACCAGTCCAAGGATCAGCCTGTTTTTGAGCCTTTTATTGTCATTGTACCGTCAATGGTATTGGGTGATTGGTTGGATAAAACTATTGCTAGCCGTGCTGGTATTAGTACCTTGGTGCGTACTAAATTTTGGGGCCAGTATCAATGGACGCTGATGCAAGATGTATTGACCCGCCATAATGCATACTTACTGGCGCAAAACCCTGAAGCGACAACTCTAAACGTGCCCGAAGTGGCGGTGTTATCACCGACAGTAATGCAGTGGCGATTGTTTGGTTATTTGACTTACTACCAAGAAACAATCGTTGCAGATGAAAAGCATCCAGTGCATCCGTTGCTAGCGTCTTTGATTGACGACCCACAGGTAATTGCTCAACAGGACAGTTTACAACAGGATAAGGTGCAACAAGATGCGCGTATTTGGCAGCTGGCAAGTGATTTGGCTAGGGTGTTTAACCGCTATTTGACTCACCGTGAGGATTGGTTGGCATTATGGTCGCAAAACAAGCCGTTGAACGTAAGTGAGTTGATAGCAGATAAAGACGCCTTATCCCTGCGCTTTGATAAGTATGCGCGCGGCACGCCTGAGTGGTTGGTCGGCCATTATGTTGAGTTAGAAATTGCCCAACGATTCTTGTGGTCGCATTTGTTTGCCGATGTCCATCTACACCGTGTAGCACTAGAGCGTGCGTTTTGGTCAGCTTTAAAAGGCAACAAGGCGAACGAGCGTGATCAGTTACCCAAAGTATTGCGTATATTTACCATCCAGCAACTGCCACAGACCGAGTTAGACTTTCTACAGAGTCTGTCGCAATACATGAATATCACGCTATTACATTACAATCCATCAAAGCTGTTTTGGGCAGATATCGTGGATAAATCATGGTTACAACGCCAGCAGATTATCAACCCTGAGAGTGTGTTTTTGCGTGATTATGGTCATAGTTTGCTATCGCGTCTCGGTAAGCAGTCGCGCGATGCGTTTGCGATGCTTGCCAATTTATCAGGTAATGAGCAGTACGACGATGCACTGGTTGAATGGCAAGATAATTTCGACGATACACTGAGCATTGGTTCTAATCATGAGGTTGCTGCTGAGTATATTGATGATGCTAGTAATACTCAAAATAGTCCAAGTTTATTAAAACGTTTGCAAAATGATGTGTTGATGCTTGATGAGCAATCTACTCAGCAAGCAACGGCTGCTACAGTCTCACAAGCGGTAAGTAAGCAACTAGAGCCAAGCTTTGATGAAGCTAAGCCAGAAACGGCTTGGTATGAAGATGAAGCGTTAGAGAATAAGCGCTTTGAGAAAGACCGTTTTTGGGCAATCTCTTCCCAAGATAATAGCCTAAGCATTCATTCGTGTCATAGTTTGCAGCGTCAGCTTGAAGTATTACGTATTATGATTGGTCTTTGGCTAAATGAACCTATCAAACTAGGTGAAAAGAAACGTCATATCTCCGACATTGTTGTACTGCTACCCGATGTTGAACGTCATCATGCATTGATTGGGTCTATCTTCGTCAATGGTAAGGGTCAAGACGGTTTGACTTTGCCTGCTAAAGTGACTGGTGTTGTTGACGCTGACATTCGCCAGTTATGGGAAGCGATTATCGGTTTTTACAAACTATTGGGTAGCCATAGTGCCCGTTTTGAAGCAGCTGAAGTCTTAGACTGGTTGATGTTACCGCCCTTGTTTGAAAGCTTTGGACTGACTCATGAGCAGATGAGTCGTGGCTGTGATTTATTGGTAGAGGCGGGCTTTATTCGCGGTTTTGACGAGCTGCATCTTAAACAAACGTTGGACAGTAATGATTACGACTATCGCTTTAGCTTTGCACAGGCATTAGACAGATTGACCCTAGGTCTGGTCATGCCAGAGGCTGAGTTGAGCGATTGCTTATATGATCTAAATGACGATGAATGGCCAAGCACTGCGTTACCAGAAATGACCTTGCCGTTACCACAAGTTAGCCTAAATGATGCGTTGATTGTTGAAGCGCTTTGCCGCATTTATACTGGCTTGGTCGCACGACGTGATGATCATACACAAAAAATGAAAGCGGAAGATTGGCTCGATCAGATTGAGACACAAGTTATCCATCGCTACTTTGGTGATGTGGACCAAACGCGTACCATGCGCGCCATCTACAACGCAATGAATGGCTTTAAATCAAGTCTGCGAGCCAATCGTCACTATAGGCAGTACGCTAGTGGTGATGTCGACAACAGAGAAGTGGAGCAGAAGCTAGCAGGTGTGGAGCAATTGCCACTCAAGCTGAGCTTTATGCTAGACAGTATCGAAAACGAGCTTGAAAGTCAGCAGGTTAGTGCGGAGCCGACGGGGGTTATTACTTTTGGACGATTCGGTGCACTAAGAAACGTACCGTTTGAGCTAGTGGTGATGCTCAATATGGATCTCTCTGAGTTTCCTGGGCGTGATCGTGACAACCGCTATGATTTGATGAAAGCGACCAATGCACGCCGCGGTGACAGAGTTAGTGAAGATGATGACAATGGCGCATTTTTAGATGCGCTACTGTGTGCGCGCAGTGCATGTTGGATGTTCTATAACGGCCAAAGCTTGACGGACACTCATGAGCATCTGCCAGCCAACCCAGTGAGCGAGCTATTGCAGTTCTTGCAAGGTGAGGTGCAGTGGCAGGTGAACTCGCTGGAGACATTACCTGAGAATATTGATCCCACCACCGAGAGTCTCAAGCGTTACTTACCTAAATTGATTAAGCAGTGGCTAGTGACTGAGCATCCTGCACTGCCTTTTCATGAGAGTCTGTTTGAAACTGCAATCGAAGGCAATGATGTTTCTGAGCAAGCGTCTCCTGATATTGATGACAATGCTAATGCCAACGTTAATATCAATGCTCAGGATGCAAGCCCTGTTGATATGATTGATGAACTGGATGCTTTATTAAATACAGCGATGCGTAAAACCAAACTGGCTCAGAAAAAACAGTTTCCACCTGCGCCGCTTTGGCAAGCGGTGTTTGATACATTGAAAGGGCGAGTGGCTAGTGAGCCTATGCAACTGGTTGGCTTACCCACAAGAGCACAGTATGAGTCAATTGCTCAGGTGCTAGGTCAAGGCTTGGGACAATTAGGTCAAGTGGACAATAAAACCTTGTCTGCATTGGCTGATATGCTAGCGCTAGATAAGGTTGTTGATATTAGCAATGTGAGTAGCATGACAGAGGCGCTCATCCAGAATTTATCTGATAGCGTATTTAATATTGGAGAGATAGACATTGAAGGGGTATTGGCTTACCAAGTACGCCATCCTGCCAAAGCGTTCTTACGGTCTCAAAAGGTGCATGTGGTACAAGGTGAAGAAGCACTGTCGCATCAAGAGCCGCTATTTCTAAACAGTTTAACTACCTATCAAATCAAAGATCATTTGATTAAGCAATTGGTCGCCGATGAGACTAAGGCCAATGGCGGTGATACAACTGCTGAAACCACTACGCCAATCCTGATGTATCAAAAAATCATGCCCGCTGGAGTCGCTCGCCAAACTACATTACCCAATCAACAGAAGAAACTGCAACAGCAGTGTTTGGAGTTCAAAGAGCAGCTAATTGCTAATGGCTTTGACGAAAGCAGTATTCTCAACGAGAGTAAGGCAGATAGCAGCAGTGTATTACAGCTACTGACGCCAACTGCCGAATATCCTGTCCAGATAGAGCTAAAAAATATACTGAATAACACTGACAACGAGTCAAAGCACCAGACGAATATAGACGGTATGGAAACACTGCTTAAGCTATTGCCAAAAACTATTAAAATGAAGGGATTAGTACCAATATTGGCACCCATATCAATTATTCAGGCGGGCGTGCCTTATGCTAAGCAATCCCCCAAGCAGTGGTTAAATATATTGCCCAATTCTGCCAGCCCTAGGCATTTACTCAAGTTTTGGTTGTCACATTTGTATTGGCAAGTGGCCAGACGTACCACCGCTCAGCAAGTGGAATTAAATGATGGCGTGAGTATTTGGCGTTTTAATAAGCCTAGCTCACAAGTCAAAAAGTATGACAAGGTCATCGCATTTAAACTAACCCCGATTGTGTATGAAGATGCAGTAATTGAGCTGATAAAATGGACTGTTTTTGGCAAATTAACGGGTCAAGTGCCCATTACATTATTACCAGAATATGCATTTAATTACCTTGATAAGTATCTAAAGCATGAAGAAGATGACGGCAACCGATACTGGCCAAAACGTGCCGACTTCTCCGACTGGTTAAGACCTAACTATAACTCAGACACGGTATACGATACTTGCTCGCAGCATGCTATTTGGCAGTACGTGCTACGTGACCAAGATGCGTTTAAGGCGTTATCATCAGCGTTGACTACATTAGCCCAGCCATTGTATGAGCCGATGTTTAACGCGTTAACTAACTTAGATGGTTAGCCCATTATCTAGAACAGCCTCTAATTAGTTTTTGCTATTTTGTTCTAATAAATAATAATTAAAAGTATGCGCCCATATGACAGACATTAGCGATCCAACCAATACCATTGACTTGTCTACACAACCGAATTTATTTGATGAATATTCAGATGAGCTGCCTTGTTTGTCTGCTATACCTGAACGTAAAGCCGATGTCATACCAGCAGTCGATGTTGACCTAACGGGCAAGCACCTAATTGAAGCCTCAGCGGGCACGGGTAAGACTTGGACGTTGACCGGTATTGTACTACGCCTACTGATCGAAGCGCGACGTGCGCCAGAGCAGATCATTGCCACAACCTTTACTCGAGCTGCCGCTGCCGAAATGCGTCAGCGTATTCATGATCGTTTGGTGGATTTTTATCAGCTATTACAATGGGTCAATAGCCTAAGTGCTGATACTGGCAATAAAGAGCGTTTGTATCCCAACATACTACAGGTTATGCCTGAGAGTAATAAAGACGCACAAGTAGGCAGTAGTTCAGATGTAGATGCAAACGCTGAGACAGGCATTGATGATTTAAATCAAGACCTTGCTGCTGATAAGCAAGTGGCGGCTGAGAAACGTAAACAAGCAAAAAAAGACCGTGAAGATTGGCTGGTTAATCAGGCCAAATATGTGCGCTTAGACGGTATTATGCAAGATCCTATCAACCTGCATCTCGTCGGTTATTTGCTAGATCATTTGTACAGTTACCCAATGGCTGAAGCTATCAGACGTACCGCACTGGTACTCACTACATTGGATAAGCTGTTTGTAGGTACGCTCGATAGTTTGGCGCAAAAATGGTTGACGGAGTACAGTAGCGAGACTGGTCACCAGCAGGGCATGGGGATTATTGAAGACAGCAGTATTGAACAGGTGACTGACAGTATTATCCATGATGAGCTGCGTCAGTTTCAGAGCCGATTATATTATGAGCAGCCTAAACTTTACGCGCTAATGGATCAGCAAGATAAGCTGACTGCAGTTGGCGATCATAAGAAATATGTGACGCGCTCACTCAACTTTATCTCTGCACCGATTGATGAGATAAGGCATGAGAAAAGCTTTGATTTTGATGCATACGAAAAGCTAATCAATGAGTTTTCTCAGTTAGATTTAGCTGATATCCAGCCTTATTTGAATCCTGACTATAGAAAGTCTCAAGGGTTTCGTGGTGGTTCTAATTTAACCAAACAGTTTGATGCCCTTATTGAAGTGCATCAAAAGATATCAGAGTATCAGCTGACATTTAATAGCTATTTAAATGAGAGCGAAAACAAGATTCTGACATCATTGCAGGAT
Source organism: Psychrobacter sp. MES7-P7E (assembly GCF_002863645.1). Classification (NCBI taxonomy): domain Bacteria; kingdom Pseudomonadati; phylum Pseudomonadota; class Gammaproteobacteria; order Moraxellales; family Moraxellaceae; genus Psychrobacter; species Psychrobacter sp. MES7-P7E. Next base: position 29,167 of record NZ_PJBU01000077.1, read on the forward strand.
TCTAGATATCCAGATGAAGATGGCAAAATCAAGAACTTTAATAAGAATAAAGAAAAAGAGCATCAGACGCTTTTTGAGTTAGAAACCATTAGTAAGTTAATGGCCCTCTTAGACATGCTTGATAGTTTAAATCAGCATATATTGTTGGTATTGGCCAATCTTAACCGTCATATTGTGCTGGCTGTGCGTAATAGACTGCCAGTAATTTTGGAAGAGCGTGGCGAGACGACTTTTAGCTTGCAGATGGTACGCTTAAACCAAGCATTAACTGGTCGTCAAGGGGATAAGCTGGCGCGTTATATTCGTCATCACTACCCAGTGGCATTGATTGATGAGTCGCAAGATATCAATGGCGAGCAAGCCATTATGATTGAAAGCATTTATTTGCCAAAGAACAAGCGTAAACAGTCGGACAGTGACAAGCAATCAACCATTAAGAAAGCCAATCATGAGTTTCTGTTATTGGTTGGTGATCCCAAACAGGCTATTTATGGGTTTCGTGGCGGTGATGTGGCCAACTATAACTATATGAAAGCCCAGTTTGATAAAAGCGCCCTTTGGACGCTTGATATCAACCGACGTTCTAATGCCGGTGTGATTAACGCATTGAACTGTTGGTTTGGTATGTCGAGTGCAACAACTGCTGAGAATAAGCTGTCGCAGCTAGGTACTGGGATTCACTACCAGCATATCAAAGCAGCAAAACCGGAATATGAGCTGTCTTGGTTTAATGCGTTAGATAGGCTGGATGATGTGCTAGTGACAGAAGTGCTTTCTGCTCAGCCAGTGAGCCTATTGCACCTGCCTTATGACAAGGACAAAGAATTTGATTATGATGAGCATGAAATAACAGCTCGCCATATAGCCACTTTGCTTAATAGTGGTCAGACACTTAAAGGTAAACCGATTCAGCCGAGTGATATTGGGGTGTTGGCACGTGCCAAAAAAGATCTGAAAAGGGTCGAAGACGAGCTGGTAAAACTGAATGTGCCGACTTTGACCACCAGTGACGTCAGCATCTTTGAGACTATTATGGCAGAAGATGTGGCAGCATTGCTGAGTGCCATGCTATACCCGTATCGTCATGACATGATTAATCGGGTATTGACCAGTCATCTATATGGACTGAGTATCAAAAACATCAAAGCCATGATGACGGATCATGAGTCAGGCATTACCGAAGGTAGCAGTGCACCAAGCGCCCATTCAAATAAGTCTAATTCGAAAGACTTCTCAGCGAATGAAGCTACTGATATTAAAAAAAGCTATCAAGACTTTATTACTTATCTAAAAGAAGGGGCACAGCGTTGGCAGCACTTTGGCATCTTATCAGCGCTACATCATTTATTAGATAAAAGTCCTGTGCAGCCGCAAGGCGTTTGGCAGGCCCTAGCCGCTCATCCAGAAGGTGACCGTCATATCATGGACTTGCGTCATGTGATGGACATTTTGGCGCAGTATGGTCTAGGCATGGGTGAGTATGAGTTGCTGGCGTGGTTTAGGCAGCATATAGATGCAGCGCCTAATAGTGATTGGGCTAAGCAATATCCGCTACCGACAGAGTCTGGTGTGCAACTGATGACCATTCATAAGTCAAAAGGGCTTGAGTTCCCTATTGTCTACGTATTGGGAATGGGTGACGCCAGTAGGAAGTCTGGTAATAAGGAAGACTATGGGCTGTATCTATATAACGCGCAACAAGCGCCTTCAGCGCTAGTGCGGCAGTCGATAGAAGTACAGCAGTCGACAGATAATCAATCGGGTAATCAGCGCCGCTTCTCACCATTACAAGGCTCTGCTACGGTTGAGAGTTACTACACCGATATCGAAACACAAGAAGGTTTTGATGAGATAAGACGGCTTGGCTATGTGGCATTTACTCGAGCCAGTGAGCAGCTTTATGTTGTGCTGCGAGATCCGAGTAACAAGACAGGGTTTGAGCTAAAACCAGTGTTCTATTGGTTTGAATCGCCAGAAGCAAAGTTTGAATTACCTGATAGACTAAAAGGTACCATAGGCATGCTCAGAGGGCATAAGGTTAATGAGTTTTATGACAATAATTACGCAAACAACAATGCTAACTCAGCAGGCGTAAATGACAGTGCTCAGCTAGCCGCAACCAAATCAAATGCTCATAAGCCTACAACAGAGGCTATTGAGTACGCGCCCTTTGCCGAGATTATGAAAACTAATTATTTTTATGGCTGGGCCAAGACCAGTTTTACCGCTCTGGCGCGTCAGCTAGATGAGTCTACACAAGCAATGGCGATAGTGGATGAGCGTATTGATGATGCGATAGACATTGATATGACAGAGTCTTCAGTTTCAGACCTTTCTTCACTGAATAGCAAAGAGTCTCTCGAACAAGACGGTGAACTGAGCTTCAAGTCAGAAGAGGATATCCGCTTTACCTTTGTAAAGGGTGCCAATGCTGGTACGTTTTTGCATGAGATATTTGAACAAATAGACTTTACCAATAAGGCTCAGTGGCCTCAGGTTATTGATAGAGCGATTAGTAGCTATCAATTGCCGCTGATATATAGCAGTGCGGAACAGCAGAGCCGCAGATCACAAGGCAAGAAACAAAGAGATAGTGATGGGTTTGATCTTGAGTCAATAGATACAACCAAGCATGAGTCATTAGTTAATTGGATTGAAGAGGTGCTGCATGCGCCACTGTTGGCTTCTAATCAACCTTTGATTGCTCTTGATAAAGGTAAGCGATTTGCCGAGTTAGAGTTCAACATGGGGTTGTCAGAGAGTTTTAAAGCACAGGATATCAGTCAACTTTTCCAACAGTATTTACCTGATGAGACAGATAAACACGTCACTCTAGTGCCAAAAAATAAAGCGCATCTGTATCGTTATTTGCGTGGTGAGATTGACTTGGTGTATGAGCATGCTGGCAAGTATTATGTGGTCGACTATAAGAGTAACTTTCTAGGAAATAGCCTAAGCGATTACAATGAAGATACCCTCAAGAAAGCAATGTCCAAAGCAGGCTACTGGTTACAAGCAGCAATTTATCAAGTGGCATTACATCGGTTCCTTGCCATGAGAATTAGTGATTATACGGGTAACGAAGATAAGTACTTAGGCGCTGTAGAGTACGTGTTTTTACGCGGTGTGTATGACCCGAATGCTCAAGCAGCTACTATGCCTACATCGCAAGATGTGGTTCAGTCTAATCACGATAACTTGAGCGATAAAAGTTGTTATGGACTGGTTACTTGGGATATTCCTATCGATTTTATTAAAGGTTTAGACGCACTATTTGGCCTGCCGGATTAATAAACCTTATATATCAACTAGATAGATAAAAATTGTTATAGCAGTTAATCAGATTAAAAAGAGATAAATATACGATGAGTAATAATAACAATAAGAGCAAGTCAGCCATTAGCTTACAAGAGAGCTGGGCCAGTAACATCAGCGATTATATTTTGCTGCGTCGTCAGCAAACACATGTAGCATATGACGCGAAAGATGCAAATATGAATGATGAGAGCAAAAGAATCAATAAGTCGGAAAACAATGACTTATTTACTGCTCTATTCGTTATTTTAGCGGCTCATTTGGAAGAGGGGCATACTGTATTAACTGTCGATACGGCCGATCATGAAGCTCCCATGCAAGGTCAGATTAATGGGGAAATAGTCACATTATATGCATGGCAGCAGCAATTATTAGAGATACTAGCAACACCAATTTTTGCGCTGATTGATACTCAGATAAAAACGCAAATAGACACGCAACCAAACACGCAACTAGACGATGATACTACAACGGAGATATCGCTATTTGTATTACTAGATACTTTGTTTGGTCAGCGAGATTACCTGTGGGCGCAGCTAGCACTGAGTAATCATGAAAAAGAGACGTTGATCAAACGTTTTAATGCGATAACTACGTTATATCATCGCTTGAAAAATAGCGACTTAAATACTTTCGTTCATTCAATCCATGAGCATGCTTTATTTGCTAACGTTGAGGCAAATACTAATTATAACAACTATCAAAATAGCCTAAGCAAAAATAATCAACCGATTATTTACAACATAGCTAAAAGTGAACAAACTCGAAGTTCAAAAATCACATTTTGGTTACACCGTGCTTGGCAAGCAGAGTTTAATTTAGCAAAAAATATCAACAATATCTTAAATCAGCAAGTAAGTCCTTTACAGATAGCAATACCTGAAAACCTTCATGAGCACCAAGTGAAGGCAATCAATGTCGCTAATAATAATGCGTTTAGTATTATTACTGGTGGTCCAGGCACAGGTAAAACATATACCGTGGCTCAATTGGTCATTGCGCTGCAGCAAGCGACAGAGAGTGGGGGGGATGGGGCTGAGCATATTCGATTCAGTACGGACAGTGCCAGTTTGGCATTGGCCGCACCGACGGGTAAGGCTGCCCAACGTATGCAAGAATCTCTACAGGCGGCTTTAGATGACGCAAATGTAGAGTTGCAGTTGCAAGAGGCAAAAACCATCCATCGTCTACTAGGTATCGGTCGAACGGGTAGACCGCGCTACGATGCCAACAACCCACTCGGTGAAGATATTATCATCGTTGATGAGGCATCTATGCTCGGAGTCGAGTTGGCCAATTACCTTGTGAGCGCTGTAAAGCCAGGTGCTAGGCTGATATTATTAGGCGATGCTAATCAGTTAGCAGCCGTCGATGCAGGAGCAGTATTGGCTGATCTATGCCGTATTCCACTATTGCAACCCATACACGCAGAGCTAACAGAGAGCCGCCGATTTAGCGCCGAGTCAGGTATCGGTAAACTGGCCACTCAAATCAATAAAGCAGAGACAAATCTTCAAGCTATTTGGCAATTATTAAGGCAAGACGCTGCTTTGAGTTTTCAATATGTTAATACGTTACAAGCAGAGTCCGTATCAAATAACAAGATAGAAAATAGCCTAAGCAAAAATAAAATTATTTCAAGAATCTCCAGTAATTACCAATCATACGTAATTAAAATTAAAAATTTACTAAAAAATCCAATAGAAAAATCCGTGCCAGAATCAGTTAAAAATACTACCTCTTCGTTAATGGAGGTATTTAATCAATTTAGAATCCTCACTGCTGGCCATAATGGTGAGTGGGGCGACCACTATATCAATAACTATCTTACTCAATGGCATCTCGCTGAGCTAAAGTTACCATTGGGTCAAAACACATGGTTCCATGGACGTCCTGTTATGGTGCTACAAAATAACTATGAGCTTGGGCTATTTAATGGGGATATTGGTTTCTGCTTACAAACATCAGATGAAAGGAGCCAATTAGAGGTATTCTTTGAAAATAAGACACAAGGGATAGCTGTTAACTTGCTCAATGAAGAGGTGATAGCCACCGCGTATGCAATGACCATTCATAAGTCACAAGGATCCGAATTTGATCATGTTGCTATTACTTTTGATAACAGCCATGCACGGTTACTGAGCAAAGAGCTTCTCTATACAGCAGTGACTCGTGCTAAGAAGCAGGTAACGATATATAGTACCAAGCACGCTTTAGAAAAAGCAGTTCAAACACCAACTGAGCGGCATACTGGTTTGGCATTACAGTTTTAACGATTCATTCAAGTTGTTGTCGGCGCAATAAGTCAGCGCAATAAAAAAGCATCCAATTTGGATGCTTTTTTAGGACTTAACTATTTCAATCAATTAAGTTTAGAATTAAACTTTGTCTTCTTTGATTGCATAGATACCTGGCAGGTGACGCAAGTAACCATGGAAATCCATACCACAACCGTAAACATAGCGATCTGCAACATCAATACCCACAAAATCTACATCAAAATCTGCAACTTTGCGATCATGTTGTTTGTTAAGCAAGACACAAGACTCAAGTGATAGAGGCTTTTCTTTGCTTAATTCTTCAACAACTGCTTTTAGGGTAATACCTTCGTCAAAGATGTCGTCGATTAACAATACGTGCTCACCTTCGATACTAACATCAGGCTTGAATTTCCAATCAAGCTCATTAGTACCTTCGTTATCACGATAACGAGTCGCATGAATATAGTGCATGCGATGGTAGAACGTAAGATGAGTCAGTAGTTGACCAGCTGGAATCAATCCGCCGTTCATCACGACCATAACAATTGGGTTTAGACCAGCATAATGTAGATTGAGCTGAGCGGCCAAACGCTCATAAGCAGCAGCTACTTCGATACTGCTGATAAGGCACTCTGAGTTGCGTAAGGTTTTTTCAATTTCTTGGTTACTGATTTGGGTCATCGGGTGCGCCTTTGGTAAAAAGTGCCGCTTATTTTAGCAAATTTTAGTGAATTTGCCCAACGTCATATGACCTTTGGGACAAAATTAATCCAACTTTTTGGGTTATTCTGGCTTTTCTATAATAAATGGACGGTAATAATTGGCCAATCTATTCAATGAGTCATTTGGTAGGTCAGGTAATAGCTTATTAAGTGCCATACTCATGCCTTTATCAATTGCTGATTTCGCAACTGGAACTGACTTACGTTTTATCATGCCTAGCTTTAATGTCTCGGCATAACGACTGATGAAGTGGGTCAATGTTTCTTCGTTCATGGTTTCGAGTGCTGTTTTAAATTTGACTCTATCCACATGTTCTGGCGTGATAGCAGCAAAACCTTCAGTGATGGTATTGGCATCTTTTTCTGATAGTTTAAAGCCGACACGTTTAACGCCTTCGTTATCAATAAAAGTTGCGTGATCTCTTAGAAAATGAAAACTTGGTAACACGTCTTTGTTGTTTTCTTTACCCAGTAAGATGTTGAGCAGAGTGTCTGTCGCGCGTTCAATCGTTCCAACAATTTTACGCATAGAGGCTTGGCGCTCAGGGTTCGGAATAATATCTACCAAACCAACCAATAAATTATCAGTAAGATCACGCGCTGTCTGATGCGTAAGGGCATCGCGATAAGGGTAGTACTCTACATTCTCATTTGAAGCAACGACTTGTTCGGCCTCACTGATTAAAGCTTTTAGTTTATCTGAGGGTACGAATCCAAAATAATGTGCCATTGCACTTCCTTTATTTGTTGTTTTTTATGTCTTACTTGCGTTACATTTATCACCAAATCGGTTATTATTCAAACAAAGTTTCAGTCTCAGGCTCATCAAACCAAATGCTGATTAGTGACATGCCCTAGTTATAAGATAAATGACTTTGTTGATTGGTAATAATTTTGCAAATTGCTAGAATTTACCTAAACGATAGATGAGCTGAGTCACTCATCGCACACTAATTTAGCATATTTTTCATATTTTAATTCAAAAAGCTTGAACTTATAAGGCTATTGACTACTTGTCTAGGGAGAGATGAGATGAATAGTGCTATTGTACTACTATTCGCCGTTGCCGCTATGCTCTGCGGCTACGTTTTTTATTCAAAATTTATCGCCACCAAAATTTTAGCACTGGACAACAGCCGTCCTACACCCGCACATACGATGAAAGATGGGATCGATTATGTTCCCACCAATAAGTATGTATTGTGGGGGCATCACTTCACGTCAGTGGCAGGGGCTGCACCAATTATCGGTCCTGCCATTGCGGTTATTTGGGGCTGGGTACCTGCCATTATTTGGGTAGTGGTAGGTACTATCTTTATGGCTGGCGTACATGATATGTCTGCTATTTGGGCAAGTATGCGTAATAGAGGTCAGTCGATTGGCTCTATTGCTGGTACTGTCATGGGCACACGTGTCCGCAGCTTGATGATGGTTGTTATCTTCTTATTACTACTGATGGTCAATGCTGTATTTGGTGTAGCTATTGCCAATATGATGATCAAGACGCCATCTGCGGTATTGCCAGTTTGGGGTGCCTTAGTGGTTGCCTTTATCATCGGGCAGTGTATCTATCGCTACAATATGAATTTGGTCTGGGTGTCCATTATCGGGGTAACAGCCTTGTACGGGCTTATTTATCTTGGCCCTATGTTCCCGATTGTGTTACCTGAAACCATCATGGGTTTGCCTGATAACGCAGTATGGATCTTGATCTTGTTCGCCTATGCGGCGATTGCGTCGTTGTTGCCCGTATGGATGCTGCTTCAACCTCGTGATTATATTAATGGCTTACAGTTATTTGTCGGTTTGATTCTACTGTATGCCGCTATTTTTATTGGCACGCCTAATATTGTTGCGCCAGCGGTTAACACTGCATTACCAGCCGATACACCGTCACTGCTGCCATTGTTGTTTGTGACAATTGCTTGTGGTGCCATATCAGGTTTCCATGGTTTAGTCGCCACAGGGACTACTTCTAAGCAGATTGATAAAGAAGAAGACGTTCGTTTCGTTGGTTACTTCGGTGCATTGGGTGAGGGCATGCTAGCACTTGGGGCAATCCTTGCAGCAACCGCAGGTTTTGCGACTCTTGGTGATTGGCAAGCGGTCTATCAAAAGTTCGGTGATGGCTCTATCGGTGCATTTATCGATGGCGGTGCAACCATCTTGAATGCAGGCGTTGGTATCGATATGGTGCTATCACAGACCATGCTTACAGTAATGGCTGCATTGTTTGCTGGTACGACGATGGATACTGGCGTACGTTTACAACGTTACATCTTCCAAGAATTTGGTGAATTTTATAATTTGCCCGTACTCAATAAGAGTGTCGTTGCAACGTTACTTGCTGTCGGAAGCTGTTTGTTATTAGCGTTCGGTGCTGGTGGTATCGATGGCGCGGGCGGTATGATCATTTGGCCGCTATTTGGTACAACCAACCAGTTAATGGCTGCTTTAACCTTGATGATCGTTACCATTATCTTGTTACGTAAGGGTAAGCCAGTTTGGTACACCTTAGCACCATTGTCGTTCTTGTTGGTTATGACTGTTTTTGCACTATTGATTCAGCTCAAAACCTTCTTTACTGATGGTAATTGGCTACTTATTATTATGGATATTATTATCTTAATCGCGACCATTTTGGTGACGTTTGAGAGTTTGTCTGTACTAAGAAAAGAGTGGTCACTACATAAAGGTAAAAGCGGTGAGGTTTAAACGTTAAACCATATTGAGTGTCTGTTTAATAAAAAACGCTAGCAGCAATTGCTGGCGTTTTTTGTATCATATAGGCATGATAGATCATAAGAATTAAGTAAAATACGAGCATATTATGGAAAATGAAAACACATCAAATAATATAGTAAACGTTCAACCACTAGAAAACACTCAACCATGGTGGCAACGGTTTAAGAGTGGATTAAATGAGTTTTATCATGCGCCTTATCGTCAGACGATGGCACGCGCCGCACGTGATGAAGAAGATTTTTTTATGTTGCTCATGTTTGCTGAGAGCTTGGGTATTGATAATCCCGCCAGCTTTTATACATTAGAGTTGCAACCTCTGTTTTTAGAAAACTTTCATGAGTGGCATACACGTATGGGAATGGATAGATGTCCATTTGACCACGTTGGGTGCTGCTAACAGTAGTGGATTGACTATATAAAAAGAAGCTAAGCATTGATTGCACAATGAGACAAGAGACGAGATAACGATATGGCATTACACCCTTTACATGGCTTGGTAGAGCAGCTGGCGACACAACCGATTATATTTATCGGTGGAAAAGGCGGTGTAGGGAAGACCACCACTGCAGCAGCCCTAGCCAGCTACTATGCAAGCCAGCAGCAAAAAACCTTAATTGTCTCAACCGATCCAGCACATAGTTTGGGTGATGTATTAAATGTAAGACTCAATAATGATAAAACGGTAATATCACCTTATCTAGATGCGATTGAGTTAAATCCTGATGTGATTGTCGATGAGCACTTCGCTCAAGTCGAAAATACGATTAAAGCTTATGCCAACCCAGATATGATGCCAAAAATTCGTGAGCATCTGAGGCTATCTAAGTCGGCACCTGGCGCTCAAGAAGCCGCGATGCTCGAATCCATGTGTCACCATTTAGTCGAAGCGGCAGATGCTGGGTATGAACACATCATCTTTGATACCGCACCGACAGGTCATACTTTGCGATTATTGGTATTACCAGAAATGATGGGGGCGTGGACGGATGGGCTGCTTGCACAGCAGCGACGACAGGCCAAACTACGTTCGGTGGCGACGCATTTGGACAGTCACAATCAGAAACAGAGCACGGAAAAGAACGACGTGGCCAATCCATTTGCAGTAAAAAAATCAGATCGCTGGGAGCAAGCTGTATCCGTATTAGAAAAGCGCAAGCAATTGTTCCGCCAAGCAGGGTTGCTACTACATGACCGTACACAAACAGCGATTGTGTTGGTGATGACCGCTGATGTCTTGCCATTGGCTGAGACCAAACGCGCTATCGAGCAATTGGAAGATAGTAAGCTCATGCCAGCAGCAATCGTCATCAATCAGTTGATATCAACTGCGCAGTCGGATGAGTTTTGGCGACGCCGTGCTGAGCGTCAGCAGCATTTGCTGCAGGATATCGAACAAAGCTTTACCAAGTACCCGCTGTATCCGATTTACCTGCAACAGACAGATGTACGCGGTACTGATGCATTAAGTGCGTTGTTAAGTGCATAGGGTGCATAGATAGTTCGCTAGTAATTTATGACTCACGCTTATACGACTGTAGTTTACCTGACAGCGACCATGCCATGTCTGTGCGTAATAACTGAGCTTGTTCGGACTTACCGCTGCTAAGCGACGACCATTGTGGTTTACCACGCGCTTTTTTGAGCTCACTTGGTAGTTTGTGTGCTGGCCATACCGTAATTGGATTATTGTCTTCATCTGCATGGCTACTGTCGTCAGTTCGCGACGTTCCAAGACTGCTGTTTTCGCCCTTATATAATAACTGAGTGGCGTCTGTAGCAGCATGACCACGATGACGTAAGGCCGTAAGCAAGTCTAATGCTCGCGTGGCTAGCAATGTTAACGTTGCAGGATCAATATACAAGCGTTTTACCCCAGTAATCCTATCGGCAATACTGCTGGTATTCGATAGCAGCCCGCCTGCAATACCACCTATAGCGGCACCCAATCCCAGAGTCGTACCTAGGGCTGCTGCATCGATACCTAGTCCTAGAAGCGCACCAGCTGCTGCCCCAGAAGTGGTACGAATGCCGTAGCTTTTGAGTAGTTCAGGGTCAAAAGGATCTTGTTGATAGGCTTGTAGTTCAAGCGGCGTTGCAGCGACGGCATTGTCATAAAACTTATAAAGGTTAAGTAAGTTATGCTGCATCGCACGCTCACTTTGCCTAACCGCTTCTTGCATTTGTTCTAAGACAGGAAGTGGGTCGTCATCTTCGTTGATCTCGCGTACAAAGGCAGCAACATTCAATAAAAAATCAGCGATGATGATATTGGCCTCGTCATACAGCTGCGCCCAATCCTCCGTTCGACGTTGCATCAGCTGCTCAAGCATCTCAGAGTGGGTGAGCATAGTGGCTAGGTTTTTCCATAGACGCATCTCATCTTCAAACTCAAACGCGACCGAATCGAAACGCGTTGAAATATGCAGATTGCGTCTTGCCAGCATCGTTTGCCAGTCGTCGATATTGGCATTCTGACTGTCGGTAAAATTAAAGACAGGCATCACAGGAATCGCAGCCCAAGACAAAATCGCTAGCTCGTCTTTATATTTACCCAATACAGGCTCACGAGCATCTACCACGTAAATGGCCATATCACTTGTCAGCAGCTGACGAATTACTTTGGCTTCTTGACTATAATCATAGGGCAAGTCATAGCTGTCTGAACCTTGAGCGACATCCGCCGCCAAAAACTGTTGCAGACGTTCAATACCATCACGGCGACTGGCAGTGTTGTCCTCTAGCCAGTCCATAAGCCCTGAAGCATCTTCCAGACCAGGCGTATCGTATAGTGCTACCAGCACCTCACCAGTTCGACTGTCTGTCAGCTGTGCTTGCTCAACGTGACGCGTGGTCGCAGCTTCGTTTTTGACTTCGCCAAAATATACGTCTCGCAATAACGTGCGCAGTATAGAGGTTTTACCCGTATTGGTATGACCAACAACGGCCAATTTGAGCGGTTCACCACTGGCGATGGTTTTCTTTGTTACCCTTGACACTGGTGCTGTCGTTGCTGATGCTTCGGTTGATACAGGTTGATTATCCTGAGTAGCTATTGACTGAGCTACTGTAGATTTTGAGGTATTGTCTGAAGGAGTGCTTGAGACATCAGGGGTTGGCTCATAAGCTTTGTCCGCAAAGAGACCTGCAGGCTTATTGTTCTCGTGATTATTTTTATCATTATTCATAATAGCGTCTTATATTTATTAATGGCTAGAATATACAGTACCCATCTATTGTAGAGCAACTCTGGTTAAGTATTGGTTAAGTATTGGTTATGGATACGTACAGTCAAATCCATAGATCAAAGCATATAGAGTCAAAATTCGTAGATATACATAGTCATGGATAAGCTATTAGACTGCACTTGGTGGACGTAACAGTACCTTGAGTTTTTTCTTGATGCCCTTGGCACGAAAAAACCGCTGCCACATTCGGTAAAACACCCCAAATATCAGACCAATAATATTATCGTGACTGGTCTCACCAACAGCCCCATATTTGACAGGATTATTGACGGTGTCTTCTTCTACATAAGTGCCAAACCAGCGATCAAAAATAATAAGAACGCCGCCATAATTTTGGTCAATATATTCGCCATTAGTACCATGATGGGCGCGGTGGTTGGATGGGGTGTCAAAGATATACTCAACCCATTTTGGAAATTTCCCCACCGTCTCGGTATGGATAAAGAACTGATAAATCAAATCTAACGCATAAAAGAAAAATACCCAGACAGGATGCACACCCAATATCATCAGCGGAACAAAAAATAACCACCAACCTGTCACTGAGTACAGCAGGCTTTGGCGCATGGCGGTGGATAGGTTCATCTTATCATCTGAATGGTGCACGACATGCGCTGACCAAAACCAATTCATGCGGTGTGAGGCACGGTGAAACCAGTAATAGCTGAACTCAACCGCGACAAATATGGGTATGGCTGTCAGCAATGTCACCTCAATAGTGAATAGTCGGTATTGATATAGCCACAGGCAAATAGGCAGCACAATAAGTGCTTGGACAATCAATTCAAATCCGAGATAAGAGCCGCCCAAGCTAAAATTGGTCATCGCACGGCGCCAGCTAAAGCTTTCATTTTTCCCACGCTTAGACTGATAAAACCACTCTGCCAAAAACAATAAGAAAAATGGGCCACCAGCCAGCGGTAACAGCCATTCTTGCCAGTGAGCAGGTAAGATACTTGCCAGCATTGGCTGCCATGACTCTGGTGCAGCGGTTAAGATACTTTGGTTTAACGCCTCTTTGTAATTATCCAATATCTGACCATACTCACCTGATGTTAAGAGGGTGTTGTCTGTTGACATATTTGGCTCCTAGCCACTATAAAACATCTTTGTTACCCAAGAGATGACTATCTTCTATATTACTGGTTTATTTTGTCCCTTTTATAAAAATAATTATTATTAAGTATCGCATTCAAAAACTTTAAGAATTAATATCCACCAATCCAATTTTGCGCGCAGAGAGCGCTGTTTGCCACTGCTGATAGCGAACGGCTTGTTTATCTACTGGTTCATCATCCGTACGAGCGTCAGTCAAGCCAGCAGAAGGGGGGGTATCACTGAGCAGCTGTACAATCAGTCCATCTTTTGCATGAGCGGCGATTTGATCAAGTTTGCGTAGCGTACCGCGGTCAGGCAGCGCTTTGCTATGAATTCCCAATAACACTTGCACAGGGTGCTCGTCTAAGTAGTGTTTGAGCCGTGCCATATCATCACGGTCATCGACGATACCAAAATCCTCAATCTCACTTAATTCTGAAAAATCATGACGGTCATCATTCAACCCTGACTGCCACCATTTATCCTGATTTGAAGGATATTCAAGCAAGGCGACCAGTTTCTTGCCTGCACTTACCGCCGCTTTGGGCGCGACAGGTGCGGGTGCTTCCGTAAAGTCATCTGCATCAACCACCTGACGCTGCCAAAAATTTATGATCTTTTGGTAATACGGTTGTTTGATGTCTAAGCGCATCTTTTTGCGGCGGAACATCAAGGCACAAAATACCCACGCTATCGCACGCGGGACAATACCGTACATCAGCAAGCTACCGACTAGCAATCCTGCCCACTGCCGCGCCACAGACAATGGCATCGCTTCTGTGACCAACCTGCTTTGTACAATCGCTGTACTATCTGGCACATCAAAACCAACCATGCCTGGTAGCCAGCCGAGTATTTGCGTTAAGCTCACCAGCGCCTGATCAGAGAGTAGGGTCGACTCCCAGCTAAAGCTATACTGACGCACAACCAACAAGAATATAATCGCAAGCAGCATGCCAGTCAACGTCGCAAGCCATAACTGATGGCTAAACCGGCCCAAATACCAGCGCATACCGCTATGCTGTAATTGGCGCTCATACAGATCGACGGCCGCCTTGGTCACATCGTCTTTACCGCGTATGAGGTAACTGGGACTGACAAAGCTGGCAAACCAACTGGGCGCTTGCTGGTCTCGATTGATAAGTGTCATGACCAACCAGCCACCAAGCATAATAGTATGAAAACCAAGCAAGCAAACCAATACATAAAAGAAGTTCACCACATTAGACTGCAATAGCGTGAACAGACCCAAAAATCCCGAGATGCACCACACCACACTCATGACGATCATGATGCCTTTTATGCGGCCATCAATCTTACCCAGTACACGCGCAAGCGCCCCATTGCTATCGATGCGTGAGGCCCGTCGATGCAGCTTTTGGATAGGTGTGCCATCCTCACTCTGTAGCTTTTCCGTGATCAGTAACGGGTCAGTGGCAAAGACGTGCTGATCAGTCTCTAAGGCACGTACTAGCTCGGTCAGTTGGTCTTGGGGTGATAGCATAAGGCGCTGATATCCGTATAAGAACGTCAATATAAGTAATGGAAAGCAAAAAATGCGGGTTTAATCGCTAAAAATTATTGTAGCGTATATAGAATGAGAATAATGTCTATTATTTTTATCATAGCAAACACTCGTAAAATCAGCCAAAATGAATAAACAAACCAACACGTGCTAAGAGCTGTATAAAAAGAGGGAGGGTAGCATATGAATAACGATATGAATAATAAAATCTATCTGATTATCGGTGGCACAGGCGGTATCGGTCAAGCCATGATCAAGCAGCTGGTACAAGAAACCGCTGCTGATCAAACGGATCGTCAAGTTGATAAAAGCGGCATAACAGTCTTTGCTACTTATCATCGCAATGAGCCGAACTTTGAAGCAGAAAATCTACACTGGTTGCCCATGAATATCAGTGATGAAGACAGCATCAAAAAAGCGGCCGACACCATCAAGCAGACAGTGGGTCATGTAGATTGGGTGATCAACTGCGTGGGATTATTACATACCAAGAGTGCGCAGCCAGAAAAGGCCTTGAGGCAGATTGAAACGGAGTTCTTTTTACACAACATGCAAATCAATGCACTAGCAAGCTTGCTGATAGCCAAGCATATCAAACCGTTGCTCGCCAAAGCTGAACGCAGCGCTGAGCATCCAGGTATTTTTGCGACCATATCAGCTCGTGTCGGTAGTATCACGGACAATCAACTTGGCGGCTGGTATAGTTATAGAATGAGCAAGGCGGCGCTCAATATGGGGATGAAAAACTTGAGTATCGAATGGGGCCGATCACTCAAAGAGGTGTGCGTAGTCGTTATGCAACCGGGAACCGTGAATACCCAACTGTCCGCACCGTTTCAAGGCAATGTCGCTGAAGGACATCTATTCTCGCCAGCCTATAGCGCCGAGTGTTTATTGGAAGTGCTATCAGGGATGACGGCTGCCCAATCAGGCAGTTTTGTCGATTGGGCAGGAGAGTCGATACCTTGGTAATCAATATCTTGGTAATGATACAAATGATAGGGTGGTTTAGGATGGCTATCCTGTTAAAACACTAATAAGCCATAAATAAGTCCATAAACTCATTCACTGGCGTTTGCTCCAATTTTTCTTGATCGTCACACAGCTCAATGATTTGCTGACACCGACTGTCGATAAAGCGAGTAGCCAAGCTGGCTCGGAACTTTGCCTCAAGTATAGGAATGCCCTCGGCACGGCGGCGTTTATGACCGATAGGATACTCGATGGCGACTTTTTCTGTGCTACTGCCATCTTTGAAGAATATTTGAATGGCATTGGCAATAGAGCGCTTACTGGGGTCATGGTAATCTTTTGAATACTGTGCGTCTTCTTCTACCATCATTTTTTCGCGTAGCTCATCGATTGATAAATGCTCTTCATGATAGTCATCCTCGTAGTTCTCCGCCATCAAATCGCCTGTCAATAGTGGCACAGCCACCATATATTGTAAGCAGTGATCCCGATCAGCTGGGTTAGCAAGCGCACCTTCCTTTGAGATGATGCGAATTGCAGAATCATGCGTGGTTAGGACAATTTTTTCAATATCATCAATTCGACCTCTCACATGTGGATGCAAAATAACCGCCGCTTCACAAGCAGTCTGCGCATGAAATTCAGCGGGAAAGCTGATTTTAAATAAGATATTCTCCATCACATAACTGCCAAAGTCACGCTGAAAGGTAAATCGACGCTCGTCTTCGGGTTTGGTTGCAAGATCTTTATTGGTATGGATAAACAGCACATCATAAAACCCCCATTGCGGTGCGGTTAGTGCGCCAGGGACACCCATTTCACCACGTGCGGTGATATCTACCAGACGTACCGCACGGCTGGTTGCATCACCTGCCGCCCATGATTTTCGGCTGCCCGCGTTGGGTGCATGACGATAGGTGCGCAGTGCCTGACCATCGACAATGGCTTGTGAGATGGCGGCCATGATGCGCTCGCGTGGCAGCTGATAGAGTTTGGCGACGACCGCAGTTGAGGCTAATTTTACCAAAAACACATGATCAAGACCCACGCGATTGAATGAGTTTTCGAGTGCCATGACGCCTTGAATTTCATGCGCCATGATCATCGCCTCGAGCACGGCCCTCATGGTTAGAGGTGCTTGCCTTTGGCCGATATTTTTTTGACTGATATAGTCGGCGACCGCCAAGATGCCGCCCAAGTTATCAGACGGATGACCCCACTCAGCAGCGAGCCACGTATCATTATAGTCAAGCCAGCGTACCATACAGCCGATGTCAAAAGCGGCTTTGATGGGGTCTAGTCTATAGGAGGTGCCAGGGACGCGAGCGCCATGCGGCGTTATTTGATCAGGGCAATCAGGCCCCAAGTGCTTGGTACACTCAGGGAAGCGCAGTGCCAGTAGTCCGCAGCCGATGGTATCCATGAGACAGTGGCGTGCAGTACGCCATGCATCAGTGGGATTTGGTGACTCGTTATCTATGGAATAATTGAGCACATAATCGGCGATTTTTTGGATTTCATCGTCATATTCTGGACGGATATTGCTCTCTACCGTTGCCTCATTTGTATTTGAATGGGCTGTATCTGAATTGGTATTTGACATGGTTGTTTCCTCTTCCTTGAGTGTGCTAACTTTTCGCTTTGTTGACCCATGCTCGTAGTCATCCTTTTAAAGCGGTTATCATTCAAAAGTAGCATACTCAATATGGAACAACCAGACTGAATTGTGTTAAGAAGTAAAACTTTGTAGGCTGTTTAAATCATCAAATAGAGCAGACCTAAAATAAACAGCGCTGCTATAATAAACAGCAGAAAACTCAAAACTTTGGTCGTGGTTGACGCAGTATCCACACTTTCTTTTCTTACTTTGTTTTTCTTAGCAACGTATAGCACCATCTTCACGTGCTCGATATTATCTTCAAGATAATGCTCACCTTCAGGTACAAAACCCAAAGACTCATAAAAACTAAGCAGGTAGGCCTGTGCCGAGATAATAATCGGGCGTTTTTTACCGTATTTTTTGCGGCAATGAGCAATAGCCTGAGTCATTATTTGGCGTGCTATGCCGTCACCTCTGTGCTCTGATAACACAAGCACTCTACCGATGGCAGGCATGGCAGTGTGGTTGGTCTTGATCGTAGGGTCGGCGACCGATAGATTGGATTTTAGTTTATTGAATTCAGGCGGAACAATGCGGCAATAGCCCACTAACGCTGCGTTTTGATGAGCAATCAAATGCAAGCAATCAAAATCGACTTCATCCATATCTTGATAAGCACAGTTTTGTTCGACGACAAAAACCTGCGAGCGTGCTTTTAGGATATGGTAAAGGTCAACTGAGGTCAGCTCGTCAAAGGTTTTGATAGAAAATTCACAATTCATAATGGGCAAGCTTCTGGCAATAGGCGGTAAAATAGGGGCATTATAACGATTTAGGCAGTCATTAACCATTCCTAACCCTTTAGGGTCTGGCTGATTTTGTCTAAATTTAAGCTATCAGACATGGCACTAAATATCTCAAAGTATTTGCCGCGTTGGGCATAAAGTACCTCATGGGTACCTGTCTCAACCACTTCGCCATTCTCTATGACTACCAGATCATCGGCGTCGATAATCTGAGCAATATTGTGCGAAACCATAATAACGGTTCGGTCTTTTTTGATCAGATCAAGGCTTTTTTTGACCTGTTGACTGGCGATAGCATCGAGACTGGCGGTCGGCTCGTCCAAAAACACAATCGGCGGATCTTTTAAAAACATCCTTGCCAGCGCGATACGCTGCTGCTGCCCACCTGATAACGACTTTGCAGTACTCTCGTAGCCGTCTGTCAAGGCGACGATTTGTTCATGTATCGAAGCTTTTTTTGCCGCTACAATGATGTCATCAATGCTAGCATTCATATTGCCATAGCGGATATTTTCACTGATCGTGCCCGAAAATATATGATTGCTTTGTAGCACCAGACCAATGTTTTGACGCAGCTCATGAGTATCACAGTCAGCCAAATCATGCCCGTCTAGGCATATCGAGCCAGCGTCTGGGGCATAGAACTTGACCAATAGATTGATAATCGTGCTCTTGCCAGCGCCAGAGAGGCCAACCAGCGCCGTGATACGGTTGGGCTTAATAGTGAAGCTGACGTCTTTGAGCGCTTGCGTCCCATTCGGATAAGTAAAGTCGACATTTTTAAGCTCGATATGACCTTTTAGGTTGTCGCTACTGATACCAGCGATGCTCTCGACTTGGCTGTCATCTTCTAAAATATCAAAAAACCCTTCGGCATAGGTCAATGCATTATTTATCTGGTCGTAGATGCGATGCAGCTGTCGAATAGGGGCGGCGACATTTTGAAACAGCATGACATGAAACAAAATCATACCAATGGTCATCTCACCTTGTAGGACAAAATAAGCGGTGAGCAAGATGATAACCACCACACCAATCTGTTCGATAAAGGTTTTGATGGCATCATAAACAAAACCAATACTGCGAATACGCAGCTGATTATCGGTCATTTCCTTTTGAATGGCTAAGTGCTTTTCTGCTTCTATCGACTCACGGACAAAGGATTTCACCACGCTGATCGAATTGATCAAAGATATTACCAAACCGCTTTTGGCTTCTCTATAGCCGCGCATCTGCCGACGAAACCCTTGTAGACGCTGCGCTTGTTTTTGACTGATAAAAAAGTAAATGGGAATGATAATAAGACCGACCAAGCCTATCCAAAAATTGGTCGAAAACATAATGATAAGCGCCACGATCGCATTGGCAAACAGCGGTAGCATATCGATAAAAAAGTTTTGCACTAAACTGGTTAAGCTGCTGACGCCATAATCGATACGCGTTTGCAACTTGCCGCTGTCGTTTTCGCTACTGGTATAAAATGCCATCCGATAGGTCAAGATGCGCTCAATGATTTTTTGCGATAAATCACGTGATAGATTGATACGAATCTTTTCGCCGAAGAAGCGTTGCCCAAACGAGATGAATATCGATAATATCTCTTTGGTTAAGAGTACCGCACTGATAATGGTCAGCATGCGCACGCCAGCTTCCCAAGGCTCAGCGAGGGTAGCGATTTCGGTCAAGGTATCAACGGCATAACGTAGTACAAAGGCATTAACTTGCGCGGTAAAGGAGCCTAGAGCAGTCAGCGCTAAGGTGGCGATGATAAGCAAGCGATAAGGCTTAGCAAATACCGCCAGTTTTTTGAGGATATCCCACAGCAGCGCCCGCCGTTCTTTTTTCTCGACTGGCGGTTTTTTGTCTAATTGCACACGGCGGGGTTGGGGAGATGTTGGCATAACACTCTATCAAAAATTAAAATAAGCCATGACTATGCTTAAAACGCATCCGCTGGCACAAAGACTTCACCGACCATAATACGCCTTGCTGAGCGGCTCATCGACACTTTTTTGGCTTGCCAGCGTCCATCGACCTGTTCAGTCTTACCACCGACCAGCAATGTACCTGATGGATGACCAAAACGTACCTCTGTCAGCTCACCACCGCCAGCAGCCTCGTTAACGATTGTGCCTTGTGTGGTTGCGGCGGCGGCAATAGCAACTGCTGCTGTGCCCATCATGGCATGATGCAATTGCCCCATACTCATGGCACGTACGACTAAATCAATCTCGGCTGCATCGACCAACTTACCACTAGAAGCCGTATAGCTCTGTGCTACGCCAACCCAAGCAATTTTAGGAATGTGTTGGCTGGTTTGTGCCTCAGAGACGTCTTTGAACAGTCCCATTGCCACGCCGCCTATGGCACGGATTTTTTCAAGCTTGGCAATTAGCTCGCTGTCGCTATTGATATCACCTTGCAACTCAGTACCGGTAAAGCCTAAATCTTCTGCGTTCATAAAGATAGTCGGTATGCCCGCGCTAATAAAGGTCGCGTTGACGCTATTAGTATCAAGGCCGCAACCCGTCACATCAAAATCATCGACCAAATTGCCCGTCGGGAACATATCGCTGGTGGCATCAACCGGATCGATAAACTCAATTTTAACCTCAGCCGCTGGGAAGGTGACACCGTCTAATTCAAAGTCGCCCGTCTCTTGAACCTGTACTTTATCATTCGCATCTTTATAGACTGGCACATGCGCAATAATGGTTTTGCTAATATTTTCTTGCCAGATACGCACTTCACAAATACCGCTATCTGCATTGTCATCGATGCTGTTAGCAATCTTGTCAGCATCAACCAGTCCCATATTAATAGCACAGGCACCAACCGCTGCGGTTAAGTTGCCACAGTTACCCGCCCAATCAATCATAGGCTTGGCGATATTAACTTGTCCAAACAGATAATTCACATCATGGTCTGGTCTGTCAGAGGCCGATAAAATTACCGTCTTTGAGGTACTAGAGCTACCATTGCCAAGACCGTCGATTTGCTTGCCGTAAGGATCTGGGCTGCCGACGACGCGCAATAAGAAGTTATCACGTGACTCGCCAGCAACTTGGCAACGCTCAGGTAAGTCAGACAATTTAAAGAATGTCCCTTTTGAAGTACCGCCGCGCATATAGGTTGCGGGGATGGGGATTTGCGGAGCAAAGGTAGAGTTTGATTGGGTCATTATTAGAAGTCCTTTTTTCTATTATTAGATATATCAATAAAGAGTATTACTCTTAAAACTATCAACTTATACACCAATTGAAAAAGTCTCTAATCTCGCCTAAATCATGTACACAACTTTCAATAGGATCTGTAGCTAATTTTTGTCTAAACTGAAGCCATTCTCCATTTTCTTTGGTTTCTAAACATAAGTGTGGTTCTATAGCCCCTTTAGACCAAACCCAAATAGAATGAGCTTTCATATTTTCTTTTATATGATTGATAGGAGCAATTGCATTACTTTCTGCTGCCATTAATTCATAAACGTCACATGCCTTAAAACCATTACCTTTACATGGTCTTCTTCCATTTAAACTAAAACCATGTACTGGCCTAATATTCTGTATTATAGTTAGGCATGAGTCTATGCCTTGATCTATTTCTTCTATTAACCCTTGATCTACAGCACCTGTAAAGGCAAAGTCCAAATCAACTAAACCTTTTGTAGAAATACCCATTTTCTCAAGTATTTCTATCATTTTTGGAATATTACCTGCTCCATCTGCAATGACTAGAGCCAATTTATGCTCACCTAGTGTCTTTCCAATTACACTATTGAAAAGTATTGGTAATATTGTTTTCTCTGTAGCCCCTTCAGCTATTAAAATTTTATCAGAAAATAATATTTGTCCAAGATTATAGGTATCGAATAGCAGTCTAGCTTGTGAGTCATTATCAAGTAAGGTTTGTTCAAGAGCTTCTTTTAGTCTTGTAGTGACTATAGTCCCATTATGATTCTTCCGAATAATATTCGTGATAGGTATATCTGATTGTTCAATCATATAAGGTGAATGTGTAGAGAATATAATTTGATACCCTCTGTTAGAAAGCAGTTTAAGAGAAGATCGTAATAGCTCAACTGCTTGTGGGTGTAAAAACAACTCTGGTTCATCAATTAGAAGTATGTTTGTCTTTCCTTGCTTGGCTACATCCTTTGTTATTTCTGCTAAATGTCGTATCAATGTCATCTGAATAGCACGCTGTGAACCGTGACCCATGTCGATAAAATCGGACTGTCTTACTGTGCCAACTTCCCTAACTTTGATTGTTCCTTGTTTAAACAAATCTGCAATACTTGGAGTCGGTATATCAATATTTAATGATAATCCCGGAAAGAAATCACCAATTTTGTCATTTATGGAGGAATCAAAACTAGATAGCTCATCCAGTCTTTCACTACCATTTAAATTTAGTTTTTTCCCCACTACTTCAAGAGCGCTATTTATCTCTGTTGCTTTAGAATCTATAATTTCTTTTTGTAGGTGAGCAATGAGCTTGCCTATTGTATTGCTGGCTTTGAACTTAGAAACGTCCTCTGCTGAATCTTCCATCGAATTTATGAAAGTTGGCTCAGGAAATAATGTGGTTATTGCTTGTGGTAATCCATTAGGATTTATCCACACACCAAGCTGTAGTTCTGAAGGTTTCTGTATACCCATTACAACAGAGTTTTTTCCAGTACCAGGTTTTTCTTGAAAAAATCTAACATATAATGATCCTTCTTCAATATGTGGCTCAAGGCTAGTAATTTGTTGTTGGCTTAAATGTTGTAGAGAGTTGTCACTTAAACCTTCTAGCAATGCAATAATTTCGATAGGTTTTGTGTTGTCAAAAAAGCTTGATTCATTTTGACCTTTTCCACGTACTAAAGTATCCACACACTTTAGAATATTTGATTTACCAGCGTTATTATATCCAACCAAAGGCGTATAGTTTTCAAGAGTTATCTTTGTTTCTTGGCATGATTTATAGTTCTTTATGTGTAATTCTTTAATTTTATGCATTATTACTCCAAATCATATTTATCAAACTCAAGTTGACTATCTAGTCCTGAGATAGCTTATCAGAAATCATAATAAAAGAGGTGAGAGCTGATTTAATATGAGGTATTATTCTTAAGACCATGTACCCTAACTTGACCCGCATTATACTGTTGAATAGACTCAGCTAAATGTGAACTATTAACAGGTGACCTTAATAAGTAAAGTGTCTCCATCAAGCCATTGTAATGAGCAAGCGACATGATAACTGCATCATTATTATTTTGACGACTTATAATGATCGGGTCATCATTATAATTTACAGTATCTAAAACCGCTTCAAAGTCTTTTTCTGCTTTAGAAAGGCTGATACGTTTCATAGAATTTCTCTTAGTAATAACCTCTATCAAGTATCATATAAATATCTATTACTATCAATGAAAAAACCGATGTCATATAAGGCTATACAACATCGGCGAATTTTGTACTCTGCTATTTATCGTGTTAAAACCTACATAATAATCTTAAGCAATATCTAACGTACCTTCGATAAATTCTTTAGCAAAGCGTTGTAGCATACCGCCAGCGTTGTACATTTTTACTTCATCAGCCGTATCTAAGCGGCAGATAATAGGCGTCTTAGTGGTACTACCATCGGTACGATGAATCACTAGAGTCATCAACCCGCCAGCCGAGACTTCACCTGTGACATCAAAGGTTTCCGTACCATCGATATTTAGCGTATGGCGAGTCGTACCTTCCTCGAACTGTAGAGGTAGCGCGCCCATGCCCACTAAGTTTTGACGATGAATACGCTCAAAGTCCTCAGCGACGACTGCTTCTACGCCAGCGAGACGCACGCCTTTGGCAGCCCAGTCACGGCTTGAGCCTTGACCATAGCCATCACCTGCGATGATGATCAGCGGCTGCTCACGGTTCATGTAGGTTTCAATCGCTTCCCACATGCGCATGACTTGACCTTCTGGCTCAACACGCGCCAGTGAGCCTTGGATAACTTCACCATCTTCATCGCGTACCATCTCGTTCAATAGTTTAGGGTTGGCAAAGGTGGCACGTTGCGCGGTTAAATGGTCGCCGCGATGGGTCGCGTATGAGTTGTAGTCCTCAGCAGGCAAGCCCATAGTGTCCAAATACTCGCCAGCTGCTGATGAGCCAAGAATAGCATTTGATGGCGACATATGATCGGTTGTGATGTTATCACCTAATACGGCAAGCGGACGCATACCTTTTAGTTTGTTCATCGCTGCCATTTGACCTTCCCAATACGGCGGACGGCGAATATATGTGGTCATTTCACGCCAGTCATACAATGGGCTTAACGCTTTGCCCGTATCTTTTTTGGCCTCATCAAACATGGGGATATATACGGCATTAAACTGCTCAGGCTTAACAGCAGAAGCAACAATGGCATCCACTTCTTCATCATCAAACCAGATGTCTTTTAGATACACATCATTGCCGTCTTGGTCTTTGCCCAATGAGTCTTTTTCGATATCAAAACGAATGTTACCAGCGATGGCATAAGCGATAACCAGTGGCGGCGATGCCAAAAATGCTTGCTTGGCGTATGGGTGAATACGACCGTCGAAGTTACGGTTACCAGATAGCACTGCCGTGGTGAACAAATCATTGTCGATGATTTCTTTTTCGATGTCAGGATCAAGTGCACCGCTCATGCCGTTACACGTCGTACAGGCAAAGCCAACCACGTCAAAGCCAATCTCTTGCAACTCTGGCATCAGGCCTGCTTCTTCTAAGTACATCTTGACCGTTTTTGATCCGGGTGCGAGTGACGATTTTACCCAAGGCTTGCGTAATAGTCCCTTGGCATTGGCGTTACGAGCGACAAGACCTGCGGCCACCATGTTGCGAGGGTTTGATGTATTGGTACAGCTGGTAATAGCAGCGATAATAACCGCGCCATCCGGCATCAGACCGTCTTTTGGTTCAGGTAGCTTTTGATCAGGCGCGTGGGCGATGCCTTTGGCCACCAAATCATCGGTAGATACACGCGCATGGGGACGCGATGGGCCTGCCATGTTACGACCAACTGATGACAAATCAAACTCAAGGACGCGTGCGTATTCGGCTTTTTCCATACCGTCAGCCCACAGGCCCGTTTGTTTGGCATACTGCTCAACCAGTTTAATCTGTTCCTCAGAGCGACCCGTCAGACGCAGATAGTCAATGGTTTGCTCATCGATATAGAACATCGCAGCAGTTGCGCCATATTCAGGCGTCATGTTTGAGATAGAGGCGCGGTCACCGACACTTAGCTGGCGTGCACCGTCACCGAAGAATTCGATATAAGTAGAGACCACGCCTGCATCACGTAAGAACTCAGTCATCGCCAGTACGAGATCCGTACCAGTGATGCCTTTTTGCAATTTGCCTGTTAATTTGACGCCCACATAATCAGGCAAGCGCATATATGATGGATTACCTAGCATCACGCTTTCGGCCTCTAAGCCGCCCACACCGATCGAGATAACGCCTAGCGCATCAACCATGGGGGTATGACTATCCGTACCGACCAACGTGTCAGCAAACGCGACTTCCTCACCTTCTTTATTGTGCACGACCTGTACGACAGGTGACATTTTCTCTAGGTTAATCTGATGCATGATGCCGTTGCCTGGTGGTACGACGTTGACATTGTCAAAAGCATACTGGCACCAGTTGATAAAGTGAAAACGGTCATCGTTACGGCGCTCTTCAATCGCACGGTTTTTCTCAAATGCATTGTCTTCAAATCCTGCGTGCTCAACCGCCAATGAATGATCAACGATCAGCTGAGTGGGTACGATAGGGTTTACCTTGGACGGATCACCGCCTTGCTCAGCGATAGCATCACGCAAGCCTGCCAAATCAACAAAGGCTGTCTGACCCAAGATATCATGACAAACGACGCGGGCAGGGTACCAAGGAAAATCTAGATCTTGCTTGCCTTCGATATGCTGTTTTAGCGCATCGGTCAGCTCTTCTGGTGGGCAACGGCGCACTAAGTTTTCACACAATACTTTTGAGCAGAATGGTAGCTTGTCATAAGCACCTTCCTCGATACGCTCGACAGCTTCGCGGGTGTCAAAATAATAAAGGTCAGTATCTGGTAGCGGCTTTTTAAAGTCGTCATTCATGGGTTGTACGAGGGTGTTGTCCATAAGTCACCTTTGGCTGTTGGCTAATTATAATAAGTAGTTAAGCGTTTATATTGGGTAAAAATTCATTCCTTTAGCAAAATCATCGTTTGCTTTTGTAGGCTTTGCTAAAGAAGCGATATTGAAAATTAAAAGGGCATGGTTTATAAAAAAGATAGCGTATGACGATTAAACCTGAAAAACTCATAGCAAGGCTCAATCATCATACCTATATCAGCTAGCACTGCCGCTAGCTGATAAGATTACTTAGCACAAATCATTTTAATAATTGCTAAATAACAGCCGTTTAACGCGCACTCATATCTGGTACAGGACGCAGCTCTTCACCAGTATATTCCGCACTTGGACGAATGATACGGTTGTTAGCACGTTGCTCAAACACGTGAGCGGCCCAACCAGTCAGACGTGAACAGACAAAGATAGGGGTGAATAGCTTGGTTGGAATACCCATAAAGTGATAGGCAGAAGCATGGAAAAAGTCAGCATTACAGAACAGTTTTTTCTCACGCCACATCACTTCTTCACAGCGTACTGATACTGGGTACAACACTTCATCATCAACGTCAGCCGCTAGCTTCTCAGCCCAGCCTTTAATCACGACGTTACGCGGGTCTGACTCGCTATAGATCGCATGACCAAAGCCCATGATTTTATCTTTACGCGCCAGCATACCCATCATTTCTTCTTCAGCGTCATCAGGTGAGCTGAAGCCTTCAATCATATCCATCGCCGCTTCATTCGCACCGCCATGCAATGGACCACGTAGGGAACCGATTGCACCCGTGATACAAGAGTGAATGTCAGATAAGGTAGACGCACAGACACGAGCGGTAAAGGTCGAGGCGTTAAACTCATGCTCTGCATAGAGAATAAGTGAGACGTTCATGACTTTTTCGTGTAGCTCGTTTGGTTTTTCGCCTTTGAGCAAATGCAAGAAATGCCCGCCGATGGTAGCGTCATCCGTGTCGGTTTCGATGCGCACATCGTCATGACTGAAACGATACCAGTAGTTGATAATCGATGGGAAAGCAGCCAGCATACGGTCAGTTTGATCATTTTGCTGAGTAAAATCAGTCTCAGTCTCAAGGTTGCCGAGCATAGAGCAACCCGTACGTAGCACATCCATTGGATGCGCACTAGCAGGGATACGCTCAAGCACATCTTTTAATGCTTGTGGTAGACCGCGTAGCTTCTTTAGCTTGGCTTGATAAGCATCAAGTTCACTTTGAGTAGGCAAGTTGCCGTACAGTAGCAAATAAGCCACTTCTTCAAAAATACACTTATCCGCCAGCTCTGATACATCATAACCGCGATAGGTCAGACCAGAGCCTGATTTGCCAACGGTAGATAGAGAGGTTTTACCAGCGACTTGCCCGCGTAGACCTGCGCCTGACAATACTTTTGTTGATTGGTTTTGTGCTGCCATGGTTACATTCCTTTTGTTGGTAGCTTTTTTTGAGTGAAAACGATGTTTCTGATAATAAATTTATTGATTAATGACTATAGCGCTAGTTTAGCGTTAAGCAGGCTGTTCAGGCTGTGGACCGTCTAAATCGACGTTACAACGCTCAAATTCAGCTTCAATAGGGCCATTCAAGACTTCCATTGCACTGCCTTCACCTTCAGCATTGTTGATCTCCATATATTTGACACCAAGCGGAGATTCCATGAAAGTCTGAATTTCAGCCATTTCTTCTGGAGTAGGGTCAGCCATTGGCGTTGCCACTTCTTCACCATTCATGACGCGTAATTGCTCATTTCCAAAAGCAAGCATCTTTTTTCCTACGTCTGACGTATAAAAGTTATCCAACTCTTTTAACTCTGCGTCGATAAACTGACTCTTATAGAAATTATCAACTTCCGTTTTGCCCAAGTCCTTGTCGCGCGATTCAAGGCAGCTGACTTGCTCTTCGCTGAGCGCGCCACTATTAATGATCGGGGCGAACAATAGGCTGTTGACGGTATCTAGCGTAATCGTTGTCATGATCAAGTCGTTTTGATCGTCGATCTCTGATGGTGTAGCCTCACTTTCGCTAACAACCGTAGCGCTCGTATCACTGGATGTATCATCAACCTTTTCTGGTGTTTTATCACAGCCTGTCATGAATAACAGCGCCCCAAGCGTGCTACTAAGTAGTGAGGATTTGACAACCGTGTTAGTAGTAAAAAATGGCATAAATAACCTAAAGGTAAATGAAGACGGATTTTGAAACGATAAAGTCCACAGAGGTTGTTTATCGTTTCGGCGTTGCTAATTGGCAATTATTAGTTATTGACTACTTATTATCAGCAAATAGCTTATCTAGTGTCTGCTCAAACTCATGATAGTTTAAGAAATCATAGAGCTCCATGCGGGTCTGCATGGTATCAACGACTTTGTCTTGTGTGCCATCATCTAATAAATGTTGATAAACGTTCAATGCTGCTTTGTTCATAGCGCGGAAAGCGGAAAGCGGATATAGCACCATCTCCACACCCACACTATACAACTGGTCAGTGGTGTATAAATCGGTCTGACCAAACTCTGTCATGTTTGCCAGTACTGGAATATCCAACACATCAGTGAACTTACGATACATCTCGATATCAGTTAGCGCTTCTGCAAAGATCATATCTGCGCCAGCTTCTTGAAATGCGACGGCACGTTCCACAGCAGCATCTAACCCTTCTACTGACAACGCATCTGTACGTGCCATCACTACAAAGTCAGGGTCAGTCTTTGCATCCAATGCCGCTTTTAAACGATCAACCATCTCTGAGATGCTAACGATCTCTTTGTTAGGGCGATGACCACAACGTTTTTGCGCGACTTGGTCTTCAATATGCACCGCAGCGACACCTGCTTTTTCCATCTTTCTGATGGTTTGGGCGATGTTAAACGCGCCACCAAAACCAGTGTCGATATCAACCAATAATGGTGTATCAACGGCATCGGTGATACGGCGCGCATCTTCTAATACATTATCTAGGCTGGTCATACCGAGATCAGGTAAACCAAACGAGGCATTGGCCACGCCAGCACCAGAGAGGTACAACGCTTGATGACCAACTTGGGTCGCCATCATCGCTGTATAGGCATTGATAGCGCCTGCAATCTGTAATGGCTGGTTGTTATTATTTTTTTGAGTGAGAGCACTGCGAAAGCGCGCGCCTGCTGAAGATGAAGTCATGTGATTGTCCTTACATGGAGGGGAAATATTCTAATTGTTGTAGCTGATTATACTCAATTATTCATGCCTGAAAAGTTTGGGTTATTAATTAATATTTAATTTAAATAATAACAAAATGTAGTATTTTTAATAGTATTCATTATTCAAATAGCATTATGCAGTTATTGGTAATTTCTCACAATAAGTATTCATATTGCTTAAAATCACAGCTTTTAGAATCTTCTATTTTTTACATTTAGTTACAATTACTAAAGCTGCCTTGCCTTATTGATATAATTACACTCATTAAAAAGCCCCAACAGCTAGGCTATCAGGGCTTATGTTTTGCTTGAATAAGATTGTTAAGTGCTGAGTTTTAAATTAAGCAAAAGCTTAAGCAAATAAACCTGCCATATTGGCCAAGAACAATAATGCGAAACCTGCCAAGAATATCAAGCCCGCGATAGACAGAGCATTCATACCTGCTGACAGTTTCTTATGCTTTTTAACCAATGAGTAGTTTAACCAACCAAAAATAGGCGCAGAGACGAACGCCGATATCATGGCAAACTTAAGCATAGCGCCTAATTGTCCGGTAAAGAACGTGATAATCACAAGCCCGCCACCGATAGCATAAGTCGTCCAAAAAGCGATCTGCTTTTTATTGATCTCACTCTCACCTTTTAGCAGGCGCCAGCATTCAGCATTAGCGCGTCCATAGCCATCAGCACAGGTGATGGTCGTGCCGAACATACACATAAAGGCGACGAAAGCGACCAGTAGCCTCGACCATTCACCAATGGTTGCGGTATACATATTGATCAACTGGTTGATATAAGCACCGCCGACCAATTCAATCTCTTGTCCTGATCCATACTGGACAAACACACCTAACGATAAGAAGAACAACGCCAATATCGCTGATACTGCATAGCCAACATTAAAATCTAACAAGCCTTGGCTATGCGTGGTGTGATCTGCTTTGACTTTGGCAGAGGTCCACATAGAGGTAATCGCAGCAAACTCAAGCGGTGCTGGCATCCAGCCCATGAGTGCTACGATGAAGCCCAATGTGGCTAGGTTCCAAGGAGAAACCGCCACAAAATCTACTGCCATAACGGTTGGCTTGCCAGCAGCAATGATAACTGCAGCAACAGTAGCCGTGGTAAGCGCAATCATAATCCACTTAGTCACACCATCGAGCAACTTGTAATGCCCTGCAATCAAAAAGAACCAAGAGACCGCGACGATAATGAGAGATAACGCCATTGTCGACAGACCAAGTGAGGCTGGCAACATAAAGCCCAAAATTACGGCCGCAATAAGTGAGACCGCACCCGTACTAATAACCGCTGACAAGATAGAAAGAATAAAATATACCCAAAGATATACCTTGGAGCGTTTGGCATAGCCTGCAATCAAACTCTCGCCAGTATCGTAGACGTAGTCAGTTGCGAAGCGAAAAAACGGATACTTAAACACGTTAGCCAATACAATCATAATGGCCAATTGCCAGCCATAGATAGCACCCGCCTGTGTTGATGAAATCAAATGCGAACCACCAATGGCAGCAGTCGCCATCAAAATGCCTGGGCCAAAGATGCGCCAGCTAAAGCCCTCTTGTTGCGAGGCAACGCTATCGTCAGGGGCACTTGGGTTGTTGAGTTGTTGTGTGGACATGAATACCTCGAAATGGTTAAAACAGCAAATTATCACTTACCTGTGTCAGCTTGCCAATGATCAGAAAAGAACGTCCTATAAACCGTCTAAATATAAAACGATTTACATCGTATCGACTTTATTACACCAACACTGTCTAGGAGAATGATTATTCTAGTTATTATTACTATTTGTTTGCATTGCTATTCTTGTTAGTTAGCATACTTATAAAATAATATCAATATTTAAAATGAATTATTTTTGGCGGTTCTTTATAACACAATATTCATCGGATATCTGCCCATTTAGGCCTGTGACACAAAATTTTGCTGCCGATAAGTAATGCCGCGCTGTTCGTAGACGTGATAAATGGCTGTGAGCAAGTCAGGTATTTTTGGGTGTACAAAGTCTTTGAGGGTGTGTAAATAAATAGGGGAGGTGACATTTTCATGAACCAAACGTTGGTAGCTGATCTGTTCCGTACGTACGGTTTGCAAGCTGGCAGGCACCAATGTAATACCTTCTCCTGCCGCGACCAGTCCCAATGCTACCTGCAAATCGCTGACTGTCGTGGTTATAAAAGGTGAGATACCATACTGGGCAAAAAGATGTAGTAAAGGCTCAGTAATAGGCTCGCTAGATGCTGCTTCATGAGTAGCAGCACGGTTGACTCTATTTGTAGATAACTTGTCGCTCGATTGGGTCCCTGTCTCTGTCGTCACCGTGGACGATACTGGCAAATGTGTTTGATGGTATAAAATTAAGCGATTGTTCGCTAGATCTATCAGGCGCTGCTTACGTACATTGGCAAGCGGGTGTGATTTTGGTAATGCCACCACGTAGCGTTCATGACGTAGCAGGATTTGCTGAATCCATGGGTCTTGATGGGCAAATCGGCCAAAACCAATATCAATTTCACCAGACTTGAGGGCATCCATTTGTTGATATGAGCTAATGTCTTTTAAATTAACGTCGATATCAGGGCTGAACTGTTTAAGCGTGGCAATGATTTCAGGTAACAGGCCATATAGTACTGAGGGCACAAAACCTATATTTAAAACGCTGCTGGGTGCTGATAGACGCTGAGTCATACTGGTTACAGTATCAATCTCGGTCAGTATGGTGCTTATTTTATCGTAGAAAAAACTGCCCGCTTCTGTCAGATGTAGTGGCCTGTGGTAGCGATCAATAAGCACCACGCCCATGTCAGTCTCTAACTGTTTTAGCAAGCGACTCAGACTCGGCTGTGACAGTCCTGTTTTGGTGGCGGCAGCGCTAAAGCTGCGCAAATCTGCAACCGCGATAAACGCGTTAAGCTGTTTTAAATCCATACTATTGAGCCTGTCATAGTCTATGCTATATCTACATAGAACAGTTCTTAAGGTTGATTTATCATATTATTTAGAATAGTTCTTATCTATATTAGCGCTATCCCATAAATTGTGCTTGAAGATAATAGGTCGAGCAACTATATTGTTGGCTAATAACACTGTTACACTATAGTAAGAAAATTCATTCTAGCAATCATTTAACACCAGTAGAGAAAACTGGTTTGGTATTATTCTATGAGCGACGAAAAAGAAGACGCTGGCACCGATTTTGAAGAAAAATTGGCTAGAATTATTGACCAAAAGTCGCGTAAGCGTAACAACGATATCTATGAACGCTTTATTAATCGAGTCCAGGGCTCCGAAGAGAACGATCAGGCTGAATTTGAAACACTAGAAAGCGCAAAGAACCTTGCCGCTTTCGAACCCTTGAGCACAGAAGAGTTGCAACTGTTTGAAGATCAAAGCAGTGAGCAAGAGTTATTGCTAGAAACAGAAAATACTACAGTAGAAAACACCACCTCTAAAGCATCAAGTACAAATGTAGTATCTGAAAATTTACCTGAAAATAATGTGCTGAATATCGCCAATGATAGCGATAGTATTAGTATTGATGTCAGTTCAGATACAGAGGCCTCAGAATACATAGAACGCAACAATATAGATAGTAGCAATCAAACAGAGTCGCCCTCTACGGTTGACCATAGTGAATCTAACATAACTGAGATATCGGATGATGATTCTTTAAACATCTCTTTAAACATAGAGAATGTGCCTAAATCAGCTATCGAAGAGCCAGTCATAGACAATAAAGTGATCAAAAGCAAGAAACCTCTCATGATGGCTATGTCGATTGGTTTAATCGTATTGATTGCTATTGCATTAATGCTTGTATTTTCAGGAGTCTTATCTACTTCTACGGTTGATAGTATAGACAACAGCACTGATGGTAATGTAGAGATAGACAGTACACCAGCTGTTAGTGCTGATCCAGTACTGTCTACTGATAGTCAAACAACTACGGATAGCGTTGACCCTGTAAGTACGCAACCAGCCACTACTCAGCAAGATGCTTTGGACAACAATAGACAGGACCTGCCAGCTGCTAATGAGCGAGAGTCAACTTCTGAAGCTCCTACACCAGAAAATGATGCCACTGTTATAGCTATTGAAGAAGCTGCCATAACTTATGAGGACTTTAGGCAAGAGTCACAGACCACCTTATACCGCGAAACCAATGATTAAAGGATTTACGTTTTATACCATTTTTAACAGTTAGATAACCGTCTATCAATTTATTCGAGACGTTCGTACTAGAAATCGTTGCAATACAATATAAAATTCGTATCATTATGTAAAAGGCACGGTTATGTGCTATTAGTGATATGAATTAGACGGTACGTAACTATGAATGAATCAGAAAACGTGAATAATGATATCGAGCCAAAAAGCATCAGACCCCGTAGTCTTGTTTTTGCTATTATCAGTGTCATCTGTATTGTTCTAATATCTGCTTTCTATATGTCTAACCGTATTTCTTCCACGCTATCTCAAGCGTCGACGACTAATAACGGTTTAACAGTCAGCAACATTACTAAAGAGGCTAATGCTAATCAGACTATACAACAGCATTCGAATAGCCAAAACCAACCTAGAAAATCTATAGTTATTGACGGTCATGAAGATGACACCGCCCTTAGCTATCATGATTTCAAGCAAGAAGCGCAAAATGCGCTATTTCGTGAGGAAGAAAAGATCATACAAGCTAAGTACAGTACACATGGTATGACGCCTGCTGTCAGCGCTGCAGACTTTAGAGTAGAAGCACATAAAACCTTATATCGTGAATCCAGTTATTAGGGCTGCTATTAGCGTTATAGTATTATATTGATAACTATAAATCAGTAAGTGAATAACATTAATCTCCATTTCTTCTCTCTAAACATAAGAGAAGAGAAATGGGGCTTTTTTGTGGGCTCAGTGCTCCATGCTTTGTTGTATGTCATCTGTTGCGCTTAACGCTACATCCACGAAAGCGGCAACCGTTGCACTGTGATTGGTTTGCTTGTATTGAATATGCACGGGTATGTGTGTGCTAACGTTGTTTAGCATCATAAAGTGACAGCCCTCGCTATATAGCTTGCGTACGCAGTAAGGCGCAATCGCCACGCCCAATCCTGCTGCCACTTCGGTCACCAAGGTCTGCATGTGCTTGGGTTGACTGATGATATTGGGCGAAAACCCAGCTTGTCTGCATAGCATGATGGTTTCATCAAATAGACCAACCGCTTCATCACGGTTAAAAATAATAAACTTATCATCTTTCATCTGCGCCAAATCAATGGTTGTCTGATTGGCTAATGCATGGCTCTGGTTCATAATCGCCACCAATTTGTCGATATAAATACTGTGGCTAACAAAGTCATTAGCAATAGCGCTCGGCAACGGTCTTGAGAAAGCAATATCGATGCGATCATTGTTAAACGCTTCTATCTGTTCGGTCACCGTCATCTCAAACAATGACACATGTACGTGCGGAAATTGGGCTTTATAACTGCGTACCAACGTGGCCATAAAGGTCAAACAAGCTGAGCTTAGATGCGCAATATTGAGCGTGCCTACTTGTCCGTCATGTGCCCGTTTAACTTGTGTTTTTGCTTGTTCTGCTAAGCTCAAAATAACAGCAGCGTCTTTCAATAGTTGCTCGCCAGCGGGTGTAATAGTCACCTCACGAGAAGTACGGTTAAACAGCACAACGCCTAACTCTGTCTCTAACGATGAGATATGGCGACTGATGGCAGGTTGTACGGTATACAGTTCACGCGCCGCTTCCGAAAAACTCTGGTGCTTGGCCACGGCCATAAAGCTTTTGAGTGTTTTTATATCCATACCATCAATCCCTTTTATTAACATCTTTCATCAAAATCTTGCTCAGTCTTATTTTTTATCCATACAGTATTTGTATGGATTCAATCATATACTATCATTTTTGTTATGGTTTGATAGATTCTATACTTGCGGCATGATTTACTAAGCCGAACAGTTATATCCGTAATAGATATCGAATTGACCATGGACACATATGAACCAATTAAAAACCGCAGGTAGTTTTACCTTACTGTGTATTGCCAGTTTGACCATTATGGTCGGTACGTTACTGGCACCTGGCTTGGTTAGCATCTCGGCAGGCTTGGGCATTACTGACAACAGCTTGCTATTAATCACCTTGCCGTCATTGGGTGCGGTGGTATTTGCGCCACTGGCTGGCAAGTTAATCGATAAATATGGGGCGTATAAGCTCTTGATAATCGGTTTGTTTTTATACGGACTTGCAGGTGCCAGTGCTTATCTTCTACATGGGCCGGCACAGGTGTTTAGCAATCGGTTTCTATTGGGTGGTATAACGGCAGTCGTCATGGCGAGCTGTACGGTACTAATCTCTACCTGGTATCAGGGGGAGGCTCGCTTAAAGATGATTGCCAAGCAAGGCATGTCCATTGAGCTGGGCGGGGTCATATTCTTATTTTTAGGTGGCTTGCTGGCCTCACAGTTTTGGGCATTACCGCTATCGATTTATTTGATTGCGTGGGTATTCTTAGCCATGCTACTACTGTTTGTACCACGGCATCATGCAACTGCTGTAAGCCATGAGCAGATTAATGAGGACGATAGTAAAACTATTATTAGTGGTCTATCTCTAAAAAATGTGTATCTTATCTCAACTTTAGCGATGACCATCTTTTTCACCTCAACCGTGTTACTGCCTATCACCATGCATGAATTGAGCTATAACGAATCACAAATCGGTCAACTGCTGGCCTTTATCTCTTTGGTAGCGGTCGTTACTGCAGGCTTTATGCCAAAAATAATCAAATGGTTGAATGAACCTAAAGTATTGGCATTGGCCTTTTTCGCATTTGCGCTGTCGTATATTTGCTTTACGCAAACCAGCACCTTGCTATTAACATTAGGCGCACTATTGATCGGCATTGGATTTGGCTTTAGTATTCCGCTGTTGAACCATATGACCGTCGAGCTAAGTGCTGCTAACGTACGAGGCCGTAACTTATCTTACTTTACGATGGCGGTGTTTTCGGGGCAGTTCTTCACATCATTTATGGAGTACATGCCAGGCGGCGCGCACAACGTGTTTATTATGTGCAGCGTGTTTAGCGTCATTATTAGTATGGTGTTGTTTGGGAAAGGTCGTAAAACTGTTTGATAGAGCGCTTGTATTTTTCATAAGGGAACATGAAGGGAAGCAGCTTAGCATCGTCGATAGACACTGAGCCAAGCACTGATGCTGATGCCATTTATATAACAATCACAGCATCAGTTAGCTTGTGGATCGTGTTAAGCCAGTTGCTTTTTAAGCGTTCGTAAACGGCTTTTAAATTCTGAGCGGTCAACATAACAGCCTTTGAGACGACGCTCGCCCACATTTTCATCAAATGCATTACGTCCATGCAAAACTCGGCGATTATCAAAAACGACCATTTGACCCGCTGCTAATTTCAACTCAATCTTATAGCGACTGTCTTTTAGTCGGGCCATTAGCTCTCGATAAGCAAGGTAGTAGTCGTACATAACGTCACTTGGTAAATCGAAAACATCTGCAAGATGGGCGTTGTATTTGATTTCTACAATATTGCCAAAGTTGTCTAGATTGATGACAGGGTGGTGCTCACGGATATCATGGGCAGTGTCATGAAAACGAAAGGGGATGGCATATTCGGCCAGCAAGCGAAAATACTCAGGCTGTTCTTCTCGTAACCCTTCTAACACCTTTAATCCGTCTACGAAAGTAGATTCGCCGCCTATGCTTTCATTACTCAAAAAATGCAAAAATTGATAGCCTGGAGGTAACTCCTGATTTGGCAAGTCGGTATGCAAAGGTAATGAGAGCGAGGTATAAGCTAAATTGATCGGCGACTTCTCTGATATCACATCAAAGGTCATGCCAAAATTAGTCTGCCGCAGGTAATCAACTCGCATGGCGGTCTGTACGCCAGCATCAGAGTCATCTGGCATATTATCAATAATAGTAAGCCCATATTTATCTAGCGCACTCATCCACTCATATAAAGCACTGTCACTGGTCATGATACTCTGCTGGTCATACATCGGAATGTGGTCAATAAACGTGCCATCCCAGCTTTCATAAGGACTGCTATGGTCCTTAGCCAATGCACTAGAATACCCAAACTCACGTAACCAACTCTGATCAAAGTGGCTGATATGCGCTTGTTCTGACCATTCAATCGTCAGCGTTGTCTCATCAAAAGAGACAGAGAGTGGATGGATATCTTTTGAGACACTTCAAAACTACGCTCGCCAGTGTGCGGATGAAAAGCCGATGGGCAGTTATCACGCAGCCAGATATAGTGATACGTACTGTCGATACCATCATTCCAGCGTATTTGAATGGCGTGATCAATGAGCGCAACGGATTCTATTTGGTAGTCATTTTCTATTGAGACGTCTAGAGATGGTGTTGATTGAGGCGTTTCCATTGGAGCAGACCCTACATATACATGAAGTAAAAATATATTTTACGGTATCTTGTTCGGATCGGTTATTCAAACAATGAATTACGAATCACCTAATAGGCAATATCAATCAACGCAGTACTAAACTGCGATTGATATCTGGCGAGATATTTTTTGAAGGGTTTTGAATAATATTAAGGCTTCGCGAACGAAGCCTTAATATTTGCGACAATTGGTATAAGCTTTTTATTTATCCGAAAGCTAATTATCGAAAAGCTACCTTAACCAGTATTTCGTAACCCTGCAGCTAGCGCATTGATACTACGGATTAATGGATCTTCTACATTAAGGTCGCCATGTGCCGAATCGTTCAGGGTGTCCTGTTGTCTGGCACGCTTTAACAGCTCAATCTGGATATAGTTAATAGGATCTAGATAAGCGTCTCGCCATTGCAGGGATGAAGCAAGGTTTTGCTGATTGGATAATAAAGAATCTTGCTCAAGCAGAGAGTTTAATCCTGAATTGGTCAGCGTATATTCATCGGTGACCGCTGTCATGATCTTTTCGCGTAACGGCTCATCATCACACAGTTGACTATAAGCCTCGGCAATATTCATATTGGCTTTGGTAAAGGCCATCTCGATATTACTGATAAATACGCTAAAAAACGGCCAGTGCTTGTTCATCTCTTTCATCAATGCTTCGTCTTTTTTGACGCTATCTAGCGCACTACCGACGCCATACCAAGCAGGTAGGGTAAAGCGTGCCAATGACCAGCCAAACACCCAAGGAATCGCTCGCAAGGTGGTCTTACTTGGTAGGCCTTTTTTACGATGGGCAGGACGTGAGCCAATGTTTAACAGAGAGATTTCTTGTACTGGCGTGACTTCGGAATAGAATTTATAAAACCCTTCGGTATGATCGGTCAGCTCGCGATAGCGCTGCTCTCCAGCATCTGCTAAGCGTGCAAACAGCGCTTCATACTCTGGCAACTCAGTCGGTTGTACCACAAACCTTGTCGAGCAGGCTTTGAGTGTACCCGTGATCGCCATGGTCAGCTCAAACACGGCAGTATCTGTATTGGCATACTTGGCATAGAGCACTTCGCCTTGCTCAGTTACCTTAATCTGCCCATGCAGCGTGCCTGCTGGCTGTGCCGCAATGGCTTTGTGCGTTGATCCACCACCACGGCTTACCGAGCCGCCACGACCATGGAATAAACGTGTTTTTATACCATATTGTTCAGCGATATGGTTGATGGTTTGCTGTGCACTATAAAGCTGCCATGCAGAGGTGATAATACCGCCGTCTTTTGATGAGTCTGAATAACCCAGCATAATCTCTTGCGTGTTATCGGTGTTACGTAGCAGTCCACGATACAGTGGATTGTCTAATACGGCAGGCAAGATTTTATCGATATTTTTCAGATCTTCGATGGTCTCAAATAATGGTGCTACAGGTAAGTCAGCAGACAACTGACCTTCGTCATCAATTCTGCATAAGCCTGCAAACCGCATGAGCAGCAATACTTCTAGTAGCTGGCTAGCATTATTGGTCATCGAGATAACATAGCTACCAAAAGTAGCTTGTCCCACCAGTTTGCGTAGAGTAGCGACCGAATTCATCAGTGACAATTGCTCACGCGTTTTGTCTGTCAGGTTGTCAGTATAGATAAGCGGCGTGCCTGGTTTTTCTAGCAATCGTGTGAGCCATTCTTGACGTTCGGTTTCGCTTAGCGTCTGATAATCAGGTAGGTTGGAGGCACTGGCAAAGATATCGGCAATCACTTCGCCATGGTATGACGACTCTTGACGGATATCGAGCGCTGCCAAATGAAAGCCGCAAGTTTTGACCAAACGAATGACGTCTAGTAGTAATCCATCGCTGTGTGCCGTATCGTGTGTATTGACACTTTGACGGATAATGCGCAGGTCTTCTAGTAATTCTTCTGGATTGGCATAGGCATCTTTTTCGGCCTCGATATCCGTACCTTTACTTTGGATGCGGCGATTGGTGGCTTTAACTTTAGTCAGAATGATAGAGAGCAGGCGACGATATGGCTCATTGCCATAGTCGTCGAGGTTATAGTCAAACACACGCTGATCGAGCTCATCATAACTTTTGATTTTGGCATATACGTCAGGTGAAACGGTGACAATGGTGTCACTATGAATCAGCTGGCGCCGCAGCTTTTTGAGTAGCACCTGATAGTGACGCAGCACGGTATCAGCATGCATCAATACGGCAAGTTCTGTGGTCTCAAAAGTCACAAAAGGATTGCCATCTCTATCACCACCAATCCATGAACCAAAGCTCATAAATGCAGGCAGTGGATAGTCTGTGAGCTCTGGATAGATATCGACAATGGCTTTTTTGATATTACGATATACTTTAGGAATGGCATTGAACAAACTGGCATTAAAGTAATGCAGACCGTTATTAATCTCATCATATACCAACGGCTTACGGGTGCGTACTTCATCAGAAGACCATAATAGATCAATCGTTTGCGCCGTTTGCTCTTTGGCTTGCTCGTAGGCGAAGCTGTTTTCAGACACGTTATTTAAAGCATCGCTATGCGTGAATAGACTTTGTAAGATATTCATCGTGGTACGGCGACGCGCTTCGGTAGGATGTGCGGTAAACACAGGCGTAAACTTTAGCTGATCAATCAGCTCTTGCATTTGAACAGGCTCAATATTGCGTTCACGACACTCAAGTAAGGTACGACGAAATGATCCTTCCCAGCTTTGCTCAGACTGCATACGCTGTGCATGACGCTGCTCACGCAAGTAATTCTCTTCACTTAGATTGGCTAGGAAAAAATAGATAGAAAAGCCGCGTATAACGTTTTTTAAGGTTTTGTTATCCAAAGAAGCAATAAAATCGATAAGCTGCTGTTTATGTGCCTCATTCGGCTCACGACGCTGTTGAATAAAGCCTTTGCGCAGCGTCTCAATCGTATCTAGCGTCTGCTCACCAGATTGGCGTGAAATAGCATCACCTAATAATGAACCCAACAAGCTGGTGCGTTTACGTAGTACGTTGTTATCTAGTGTCATCTTCAACCTTCCTATCAAATGAGTGGATACAATACTATGGTTATCTTATACGTAATATCCTTATGGTTTTTTGCAATTTAACATAAATAGGTGAGGCCTGCTTGATGTTGATAGCAACTTTTTTGCTAATCAACCTTTATGACACTATTACTAATATATGGCTAAGTCTGTTTTTCGGCAGTCATCAGACAAAGCTTATTTAGGTTATTTCTCTAACGACTCCGAAGATTATCTATATAATCTGCCCAATCTTGCATCATCTGCACCCTAGTATCGATTTCGTCAAGTCTGTTGTAAGCCCCGCCATGTGTGTCTTTTATCCGATGACCTAGCTGTAATTCTGTGACGATATCTGAATAGCGTAGCTCAGGCTGTTCCATGAGCAAGGTTTTAGCCGATGCTCGAAATCCATGCGCACATTGCACGTCTTTATATCCAAGCCGGTGGAATATCTGTACCAACGTCGCTTTACTAATATAAGCATTGCTTGAACCGCGCATCGACGCAAATACATGTTCCTTATGCCCAGTAATTGATTGGATGTTTCGTAATCGAGAAATCACTTGCGTGGCTAAAGGAACAACTAAGTGCGAGACCATATCGTCACGACCTTCGCCCTTAGTCGGGGAGAATGCCCATGTATTATTGTCCCAATCGATGTCATTCCAACGCATTGAGCGCAGATCGATACTACGCACAAATACATAAGGCAATAAGTTCAT
Source organism: Psychrobacter sp. MES7-P7E (assembly GCF_002863645.1). Classification (NCBI taxonomy): domain Bacteria; kingdom Pseudomonadati; phylum Pseudomonadota; class Gammaproteobacteria; order Moraxellales; family Moraxellaceae; genus Psychrobacter; species Psychrobacter sp. MES7-P7E. Next base: position 71,023 of record NZ_PJBU01000077.1, read on the forward strand.
AGCTTCTAGTGTGATTTTGCTTGCGCCTCTAAAATTGGACATATCCTTTAAGAGAGTCGCAAATTGATCTGGTTTGGTGATGGCTGGCAAGTGATGGCCTGAATTGGCAGGGGCAAGCTCACCACGGGTATCAATCGCCACATTTCTATCGCACAACCCTCGAGCAACAGCGAATGAAAAGACTTTTTCAGTGTATAGCCGAGTGCTCGCACCAACGAAAGTCGCTTGATTTTCATTGTTTTGAATCGACTCGCACACACTCAGTATCATCTCACTGGTGATATCGTCCATTCTTAAATCACCAATCTCTTGGCACATATACCCTAGACATAAATCCCAGAACTTGAGGGTTGACTCACTGTATGACGGTTTTTTAGATTTATTTTGATTGCGACCTGCTGTTTTGTGTTCTCGCCATGCTTGAGCAATCTCAGAAAATGGTGCATTTTTTAGGTGAGTATATTTATTGGTTTGTTCTTTTTGCTGGATAGCTTTAGGGTCAGAGCCTTTTGCGACCATATCAAGAATGGTGTCTGCTTTATACTTAACCTCATGGAGACTGACATCCTCAATCTTACCCAACATCATCCTAGGGCGTTTGCCCTCGATATGCGGATGGGAATAACGTAAGTAGTATTCCTTTTTTCCATTTGGATAAATACGAAGACTTAAGCCAGCCACGCCCGAGACGCTGACAGAATAATCTTTGTCTCGGCATTCGAGCTTGTTGATATCGTTTGCAATGTCGATAGCCATAATATATATCCATAATATGATAATTAAAGTTAATGATAGGTTTATGATTGATGACTTATAAAAAGTCTCTTCTATAGAAAAATATAGAAGTATTGGACACTGTCATGGACACTGGTATTCATTAGTATTTTTAGTAAAATCTTATAGAGTAATAGTTTTAACACTTAATCATCCCCAAGGTTAACTTGGGGATAATTAAGTATAGAGGAAAGAGAGGGAGTAAGCTATGTGTTTATTGATATATGGCGTTTAGGGTAATAAACCTAAGAGAGGTTAAAAGTAAAAACTCTATTTGCTATGTTTGATAGAGTTCTTCAATTTCTTTATACAAAAAACCATGCTCCTGTACTCGCACAGAATATAAAAATCAGGGGCATAGTACTGTTCTGTGCAAATTTGGAGATGGCAACTTAGTGCTTCAGATAAAAACATCTTGCGAGGAGTGATAGATATCAGAAGACACTAATGAATGCTTTATTGATTTGAAAGGCTCTGTGGGCGAATCAGGGAAGAAGATATTATGACTTGGTTAGTTATGACACTCCTAAGTATAAAATGTATAGAAACCAGACTCATAGTCAAACTAAATAAAACTATCAGTATTAGAGTCTACATGCGCTCTTAGCAGTGATATAGGATAAGAAGCATCAAATAGGGTTTTAGTATTTAATGTCAGCTGTCAATCTATGAGTAACAGTATCCTATATATAGACACGTGACAGTTGACTACATTCAATACGTTGCAAGAGCATTGGCACCAAAGATCCAGTTGATTAAGTTAATAACAACCGAATGATGGTAGATTTGGCTTTTAGGTGACGATTAAGAATGAGGGACTGGATAAAGTGCTGATTGGATATTCTGACAGATGTAGCCAGCATGATGGTGACACGTAGAACAAACTCATCCAACAGTTTAGCTTTGAAGCTTCGATGAGCTATAAAAGTAACTTATCCTACGATTTGAAAGAGGTTTTTAGCTATATTATGAATATGTAGCAAGTTTGAGTACAAGCATACTAGATGTCAAAAGGATTCCACATATAGTTGATAAAACAGATTCAGTTAAGGTTTACCATAGTGACGACTGCAATGATTACTTAGCCATGACATGTACATTATATTTAAACGGCTATTAACTAAACTGACTGTTATTTATGATATAGACATAATCCCATGAACTTATCATCGGGTACTGTCCCTTTAACATAATATACATTATGCGAAAACAAACCAACGGTTTTAGTAGTTAGGCGAAAAACCATTTATACCATGTCATTCTTATACCTTAGATCAGATTTAATATGAGTTTGAGTTATAGACTTTTACTAACGACAAGTTTCAAGCAAATGCTGACGCAAAGTTTTGTCATCCTGATCTAAAACCACATCTGCGACTTGGCAAGTTTTATCATTATCATCACATGAAAGCTCATAATAAATATCGCTACCTTGTGCCAAGCTAACCTGAACCAATCCTTGATCAGTTATTGAAAATTTTTTGTCTTGCGTATAGTCAGGATCTTGCGAGTTCCAAAGTACATCGTAATCTATATTGCAGGACGTCTGAGTTTTATCAAAATATGCTTGCTCAAGTTGCATCGCTGCTTGCAAGTCAGCATCAGCATATTGCTGCAGCACTACAGGATTACTCATACCTTGGTCATCAATATCTTGTTGGTACATTTTCGTGATGGTCGCAATCTTTATATCAGCCATGGCATTTTGTTTCTGATCTACTTTTGATACATCCGCTATAGCGTGACCGACAGGCATCAGTCCTATGGTCAATAGTAATGTCAGCGATTTATATGTTGGCATCTTATTCTCTGCGAGCTTTTATCCTATAAGTGTTACCGACTATTACATCATACCTATATTCGGACTCTGC
>NZ_PJBU01000078.1:0-70264 GCF_002863645.1 Psychrobacter sp. MES7-P7E
AAAAGATCCCTACGAAAAGAGTTATTATATAAATAATCGAAAAATCTTTGTGTCTCTAATACAACTGCTAACGGGTAATGACTACCTTTTTTTAAGTTATCTAAGTTTGCATGATACATAATAGATGCTATATCAAAGCTACTGAGGTGTATTTTAGAACCTTCTGTAATTAAGTCGGCCTTTAAAGTCTTACACAGCCGTATAGACTTTTTCAGCCCACCCTCTGTTAAATACCTACACCTAGTATCAATAAGGTAAATATGTCTAAAAGGTAAGTTCATCAAAGTAGTTGGAGTTTTACTATCAAGTATGTTGACTCCAAGATCATACGCCTTTTTTTCTTGTTGGTATTTATCTGTTCTTACCCAGTGAGAAGGCACAACATCAACTTCACGTTGAAGCGAACCACCTACTAACTTAATACATTTGGCACCAGTATTGTCAACTGTTACTGCAGGGTAGGCACTTTTTAATTGAATGTGACATGCTGCTCTTAATTTGCTTATTTCTGTAATATCTTGAGAACGCAAAGTTTCCAAATAATGCTCTGATCTATAATGCGACTCATCAATAACAAGTAAATCAACATCACTAATACCCTTTATATGTACGTTCAAAGGTACAGAGCCTTGGAGTCTATACTCAGTATTTATACCATGATTATCCATCAACCTAGATTTAAGCTGTTTTTGAACTCTAACTGCAGTTTCAACGGATATCTCCGTATAACGCTTTCCTACTTCTTGCATTGCACCTAAAGCATAACGTACAGACGGTTTATCTGATGCGGACTGCCAGCTTTCCATAGACTCTTTTAAGGTATCAAGTTCTCTTTTTAAAACTGTATCTTCATTGAGACCATCAAATGAGTAACTAAAATTAGAACCTTTCCTGCGCTCTTCTAACCTATTTAGACGTTGATTAAAGTTAATGTCGGACATATGTTCCTTAGATTATCAGTTAATTGTGACTAAACGTAGTAGTCATCTGTGAATGTAAGTAGAAGATGAAATGTATACTACCTTAAAATAAATATACAATTATTACCTAATGCTATTTCTTAAAATGGTAACTATTAGAATTAAAGTATAAGTTAGTTACCGCTAAGCTAATACCATAGTATTTTTATATCACGTTAATTATGCACTAATATCATATCAAAGGTCTTTAAGTACTTAAGATTGATACTCCAATAGAAAAATAAGACACAACATATGTTAAAGTATAAATTACCCCCAACACTAGCTAGATAGGAAGCCTACTGCCATGGCTGGTATCAACAAATTAGAATTATCTGAAACAGATATTATCAGCAAGTTTATTCTACCTGCCATTAAAAGCTCAGGTTGGGATGACATGACTCAAATTCGCGAAGAGGTGAAGCTTCGTGATGGGAAGGTTATTGTCCGTGGTCAAATGGCAGTGCGTAAGACGGTCAAGTCTGCTGATATCGTTCTATATCACAAGCCTAATCTGCCACTTGCGGTTATCGAAGCCAAAGCAAACAAACACTCTATTGGTAAAGGGATGCAGCAAGCGCTTGATTATGCTGGGCTGCTCGAAGTGCCGTTTGTGTTTTCATCCAATGGTGATGGCTTTATTTTTCATGATAAGACTAGTACTACTACCCTCGAAACTGAGATTTCACTAGCAGACTTCCCGACGCCAGCTGAGCTATGGGATAAGTACTGTCAGTGGAAAGGCTATACGCAATCTCAGCTACCTATCATCACTCAAGACTATCATGATGATGGCAGTGGTAAATCACCGCGCTACTATCAACTACAAGCCATCAATAAGACCATAGAAGCCATTTCTCGTGGACAGGATCGCATCCTGCTCGTAATGGCAACAGGGACGGGTAAAACTTACACTGCATTTCAAATCATCTGGCGTCTGTGGAAGGCTAGAGAAAAGAAACGTATCTTGTTTTTAGCAGATCGTAATATTTTGGTCGATCAAACACGGGTAAATGACTTTCAGCCTTTCGGCACTGCGATGACCAAAATAGAAGGCCGTACCGTTGATCCAGCCTTCGAGATTCATTTAGGCTTATATCAAGCGTTAACAGGTCCAGAAGAGCATCAGAAAGCCTTTAAGCAGGTCGCACCAGACTTCTTTGACCTGATTGTCATTGATGAGTGCCACCGAGGTAGCGCTGCGGAAGACAGTGCTTGGCGTGAGATATTGGAGTATTTCAATAGCGCCACACAAGTAGGCTTAACAGCAACACCTAAAGAGACTGAAGAGGTATCTAATTCTTATTACTTTGGGGATCCTGTTTATACCTATACCCTAAAACAGGGTATCGAAGATGGGTTTTTAGCGCCCTATAAAGTGGTTCGAATTGATATCGATGTCGACCTACAAGGCTGGCGTCCAACCAAAGGACAGACAGATAGGCATGGTGAGTTGATTGAAGATCGTATCTATAACCAAAAAGACTTTGATCGTAGTCTGGTGATTGATGAGCGTACTGAATTGGTGGCTCAGACCATCACAAGCTACCTTGAGCGTACTGACCCAATGGCCAAAACCATTGTGTTCTGTAATGATATTGATCATGCAGAGCGTATGCGCCGTGCTCTGATTAACTGCAATCCCGAGCAGGTCAAAAAGAACGAAAAGTATGTCATGAAAATCACGGGCGATGATGAGTTGGGCAAAGCACAGCTTGATAACTTCATCAATCCAAAGAAACCTTATCCAGTAATAGCGACGACGTCAGAGCTAATGACAACAGGCGTTGATGCACAAACTTGTAAGCTTATCGTGTTAGATCAAAACATCAAATCGATGACTAAGTTTAAGCAAATTATTGGCCGTGGCACTCGTATCAATGATAAATACGGCAAGCTATGGTTTACGATTCTTGACTTCAAAAAAGCGACTGAGCTATTTGCAGATGAGCGCTTCGATGGTATTCCTGAACGTATCATGACCGTGACGCCAGCACAAATTAATGAAGGAAGTGCTGAGCTAGACGAAGTGGTCGATGGAGAATCAGACGCAGAGTTAGATATTGCTAATGGTACTGATCTGGCCTACACAACCCAAGATGATAAGAGTGGCTTTGATTTAGGGGCTGGTATGGGTGATGACATAGGTGTCAGTGAACCCGCGAAAAAATACCATGTGAAAGGTGTAGCTGTAAAAGTAACGGCACAGCGTATCCAGTATTATGATACTGATGGTAAGCTAGTCACCGAGTCTTTTCAGGACTATACTCGCAAAACTTTCACTAAGCAGTTCGCTAGTTTGGACGAGTTTACCAAGCGTTGGAACGATACTGAGCGCAAACAAACCATCATTGATGAGCTGGCAAATGCTGGTATTATTTGGGAAGCACTACAGGAAGAGGTCGGTTCAGACATGGACCCCTTCGACCTAATTTGCCATGTGGTATATGACCAGCCACCCTTGACGCGTCGTGAACGTGCGAATGAAGTTAAGAAGCGCAATTACTTTACCAAGTATTCAGACACTGCTCAAAAAGTACTAAATGCCTTGCTCGATAAGTATGCTGATGCGGGTGTAGAAGAGATCGAAAGCCTAAACGTGCTTAAAGTAAAACCACTTGATCAATTAGGTAGTCCGATGGAAATTGTCAGAGAAGGCTTCGGTAGTAAACAAGATTATCAGCAAGCCATTAGTGATCTTGAAAGTGAAATCTATTGGGCACCGCCACCCAAACAAGCTTAAGCAACTAGAAAAAATTAGCTACAATCCATATATCTAAGCCTCTTATTGAGGCTTGTTTTATTCATACTGTTTATTGAAAAGAGAAACTACATGTCAATCAGTTCAGTTATTAAGTCTATTCAAGATATCATGCGTCAAGATGCTGGTGTCGATGGTGATGCCCAACGTTTAAGCCAATTGTCATGGTTATTGTTTCTCAAGATATTTGATGCACAAGAAGAAGCGCTTGAGTTCGAACAAGAAAACTATAAGAGCCCCATCCCTGAGCAATACCTTTGGCGTAATTGGGCAGCTGATCCCGAAGGTATCACTGGTGATGAGTTACTAGAGTTCGTAAATGATGAAATATTCGTTGAGCTAAAAAACCTGACAGCGCCAGTAGATACCAACCCACGTGGATTTGTGGTGCGTCAAGGTTTGAGCGATGCCTACAACTATATGAAAAACGGTACGCTGCTACGCCAAGTGATTAATAAACTCAACGAAGTGGACTTCAATCGTTCAGATGAGCGCCATCTATTTGGTGATATCTATGAGCAACTGTTGCGTGATTTACAGAGTGCAGGCAATGCAGGTGAGTTTTATACCCCTCGTGCTGTGACACGCTTCATCGTTGACCGTGTAGATCCAAAGCTCGGTGAGCGCGTTATGGATCCAGCTTGTGGTACAGGTGGATTTTTGGCCTGCTCATTTGATCATGTCAAAAACAACTATGTCGAAACTGCCGAAGATCATCAAGCGCTACAGCAGCAGATTTTGGGGTTTGAAAAGAAACAACTGCCGCATTTGCTCTGTACAACCAATATGATGCTGCATGGTATCGAAGTACCCGTACAGATACGCCACGATAACACTCTAAATAAGCCGCTGTCGAGCTGGGACAGTGATATTGATGTCATCGTAACTAATCCGCCTTTTGGCGGCACTGAAGAGCACGGTATCGAAAAGAACTTCCCTGCTGAGTTCCAAACACGCGAAACGGCTGATTTGTTTTTACAATTAATCATTGAGGTCTTGAAAGATAAAGGCCGCGCTGCCGTCGTATTACCTGATGGCACCTTGTTTGGTGAAGGAGTAAAAACCAAGCTAAAGAAAATGCTTACAGAAGAATGTAATCTACATACCATCGTGCGCTTACCAAACGGTGTTTTTAACCCTTATACAGGCATTAAGACCAATATTCTCTTCTTTACCAAAGGTCAGCCAACCAAAGATATTTGGTTTTATGAGCATCCTTATCCTGAAGGCGTTAAAAACTATAGTAAAACCAAACCAATGAAGTTTGAAGAGTTTCAAACCGAGATTGATTGGTGGGGCAATGAATCTGACGGCTTCGCCAGTCGTGTTGAAAATGATCACGCTTGGAAAGTTGACTTCAGCAGTAAGCGTAAAACAGCTGAAAAAGACGCAAAGCCACACTGGGACAAAGCAACAGTACTCTTAGGTGAAGTCAGTGCTTTAGAGCCTAATCTTAAAGTGTTACGTGCAGAACTAAAAGCTGCCAGCGATGAGTTAAAGCCTGATAACCTAAAAAAAGTTGAAGCGCTAGAAACTAAAATCAATAATCTGCGCCGTGATGCTAACAATAGCCAACAGGCTGGCGATAGTATATTCAATGCTATATTTAATTTTGATATAAAAAATCCGTTTGTTGATCAAGTCATTGATTATGACCCTAATAAATTACTCGCTGACTATGCCAAACAACAACAGAGTATCGATACTTTACGCAGCCAATTAAAAGATGTACTGGGCGCTGCGCTGTCTGCTAACACGACAGAGGACAAGTAGCTATGAATGTAAAAACGAGCTTAGAGGTGGGTAAAGACGCAAACAAACCAGAGCAGTTGATCACTGAACATATCGATATCTGGACTAGCGCTATACTGGCTAAATCGACTAGTGGGCGTGGCAGTAGCAAAAAGTATGAGCTATACGGCATTAGCAAATTACGTGAGCTGATTTTGGAGTTAGCAGTACGTGGCAAGCTAGTGCCGCAGGATGCTAATGATGAGTCTGCCTCTGTTTTGTTAGAAAGAATAGCGGCTGAAAAAGCTCAGTTGATTAAAGATAAGAAGATTAAGAAGACTAAAGCAGATGGTAAAGTTAATGAAGATGAAAAACCTTTTGATCTTCCTCGTGAGTGGCAGTGGACTCGACTTAACTTTATAACAGAGATAAACCCACGTAATACGAATGTTGATGATAAAACTAAAGCATCATTTGTTCCAATGACTCTAATCACTACATCATACGATGGAGTACATGATTCTGAATCAAGGCCTTGGAGTGAAATAAAGAAAGGCTATACCCATTTTGCTAATGGCGATATTGCTATTGCGAAAATAACACCTTGTTTTGAAAATAGTAAAGCTGCTATTTTTCGTAATTTAGAAAATGGTATTGGCGCAGGGACAACAGAACTCCATGTTGCGCGTCCTTTTGGAGAGCAAGTTGAAAGAAATTTTCTTCTTTTATATTTTAAATCACCTAACTTCTTAACTATGGGTCGAAAGCTTATGACTGGCTCTGCTGGACATAAAAGAGTCCCAAGAAGTTTTTTTGAAAGCAATCCTATTCCACTTCCACCGCTTGCAGAACAAAAACGCATCGTCGCTAAAGTCGATGAACTCATGCTGTTATGTGATCAGCTAGAGCAGCAAACCGAAGCCAGTATCGAGGCTCACGCTACGCTTGTGGAAGTGTTATTAGCCACGTTGACAGATAGTGCTGGCGCTGATGAGCTGGCACAAAACTGGGCGAGAATTGCTGAGCATTTCGACAGCCTGTTCACTACTGAGCAAAGCATCGAAGCTCTAAAGCAAACTGTGCTGCAATTGGCGGTAATGGGTAAGTTAGTTCCGCAAAATCCAGATGAAGAACCTGCTTCGGTGTTGTTAGAAAAGATTGCGGAAGAAAAAGAGCAGTTGATTAAAGAGAAAGTTATAAAAAAAGAAAAGCCTTTACCTGCTATTACAGATGATGAGAAACCTTTTGAGTTGCCGCAAGGATGGACGTGGTGTCGTTTGCCAGAAGTTGGTGAGCTAGCTCGTGGTAAATCGAAACACAGGCCTAGAAATGACCCTACACTTTTCGCAAAGGGTAGTATTCCTCTTGTACAAACAGGTGATGTAGCAAGGGCAGAGAATATTATCGAGACATATACATCTTTATACAATGAACATGGCCTTGCTCAGAGCAGATTGTGGCCTAGAAATACGTTGTGTATAACAATCGCAGCCAACATAGCAGATACTGCTTTGTTAGGGTTTGATGCGTGTTTTCCTGATAGTGTAGTTGGATTTTTAACGTTTGATAAGGCAATGGATATTTCCTATTTTGATTACTACTTGCGTACAGCAAAAAACCATCTTGAAGACTTTGCTCCTTCGACTGCTCAAAAAAACATCAATTTAGAAATTCTAGGCTCTTTATTAGTTCCTTTACCTCCATTAAACGAATTGAATAGTATTGCAAAAAAAGTTGAGGGACTTTTATCACTTTGCGATCAGCTAAAAGAAAAGATACAGCAGTCTCAAGAGACGCAAGTTCAGCTTACTGATGCATTGGTTGATAGAGCTTTAGGGTGAGTTTTAGTATTGGGCTAAGTGTTTAAATGATATAAAAAAATCCGACTTCAAGTCGGATTTTTTTATGCGTGTGTATGTAAGGCTCAAACTTACAGTACTCGATCTGTCCTCACTCCCTCCATTCTACAGATCCATCTTCATATCTGTATCCATGCATTCCTGTACTATGATCCACGAAATTACCATCACCTAGATCTGTTTCGTGCTGTATCTGATTACCAGAGAAATAATTATTGCGAGACAATCCCAAATTATTCGGAGGATCAGTTGGAGTCTTGTCATGCCAAAACTCTATATCCTCATCAAGCGAAGGATCTATATTTTGTCCAACCCCATACCCCATATTATCATTGAACAAATGAGTTGAATTCTGGCCAAGACCAAATGATGTATTCGATTTTTCAAACATCCGATACACATGTGGATCACATTGATATCGGCTTATAGGTGTATGAGGCAGATCTTCATAAAATACACATGATGAATATTGCTCTTCAATAAAATCTTCAACAACATAAGTTATCTCATTGGGATTTAGAAAAAAGCACTCACTCTTACTGCCAGTACTAAAGTGAAGCAGTCTTCTATCAGAAAATATGGATTCAACACGATTTAATAGTTTCGTCTCTATCTCGTGAACATCACCTCTAACAATATTGTAAGCTGTATAAATAAAGTACCCTGGGTTTTGAGATGAAGTATGCCGTGTGTTAAGGCCACGAGTTGTTTTACCAATTTTTGACCATTCGTATCTATAGATATCAGCTCCGATATATATCCAATCATCGCTCATAATGCATCCTTATTATGATTCGGTATTTAGTTTAGAGTATATCACTACCCTAATAATGCCGCCTTGTGCCATGACCGATGAGCTTATGGCTATTTGTGATCAGCAGTTGATCGGGTTTTAGTATTGAGCTAAGTGTTTTATATGTCTTGATAAGATATAATATCTCTTATCAAGATATGCACTCGGTAAATTAGATAATGTTGGTATTACTTCTAAGGACAACTGACTGATTACATAGTCCGTAGTGTGCATAATTAGAAATGCACAGTCAGAATATAATACTCTACACTAGAAAGTAAAACGACTTGTGCATAAATTAGGGGTTGTAAATTTCCTAGGCGTGCCTTTTAACATTGCGAGCTATGCGCTATTGACTCATATGATCGCGCAGGTGTGTGGTTTAGAAGTTGGAGAGTTTGTTTGGACAGGTGGTGATTGCCATATCTATCAAAACCACCGTGAGCAGGCTGAGTTACAGTTGACTCGCTCGCTATATAAACTGCCGACATTGTCTTTGAATCCTGAAGTAAAAGACATATTTGCATTTGAGTACGAAGACATTAGCGTCAATGACTATGAGTCGCACCCTGCTATCAAAGCCAAAGTTGCCGTATAGAGTTAGTCTGGTTAACTACGCTAAATAAGAGCAAAATTTAAGAATACAATAAAAAGGATATATTATGAGCTATGCCCATACCGAAGTTGCCCAAATCGCTGCTATTAGTAGCAATCGCTGTATTGGCAAAAACAATGAGCTACCGTGGCATATCTCAGCAGATTTGCAACATTTCAAAAGCATGACGACCAAAGAAAATGATAGCAAGATTCAAGGTATCGTGATCATGGGTCGTAAGACATTTGAGTCAATGGGTAGTAAACCATTACCTAAGCGTGTGAGCTTTATTGTCACGACACAGATGGATTATGCTGAGACAAAAGGTCTTGCAGATAGCAGCAATGCTTATGTGGTACACAACCTAGACGATGCTCTGACACAAGCAGCTAGCCTTGCTCATGGCGCGCATCTCGATACGATTTGGGTGATTGGCGGCGAGCGAGTATTTAGTGACGCTCTGATGTACACCGACCGTATTGAGCTGACTCATGTAGATACTGACATTGCTGACGGCGATGCATTTTATCCTGAGTTGCCAGAACGCTTTAAAGTAGCAGACGAATCTGAGCAAATGCACGATGAAAAAAGCGATTTAAGCTTTAAGTTTACCACTTATAAAGTAGAAACTGATAAGTAGTAAAAGCTTATTAAAAAAGGGGTAGTCTTGGATAAGTAAAATTCTCCAAGACTACCCCTTTTTTGTTTAATTTCCACACAATCGTATTTATAGACAATCAATAAAAACTGCTGGTTGATAATATCTAATCCATTACTCATGCAGTACTTTATAAACCGTTTTTGCGAGTACTGGTCCGATTCCTTGTACGCCTGCCAACTCTTGCTGTGAAGCGCCAAGCAGCTGCTGCATACCACCAAAATGATTGAGCAAGTCACGACGACGTTTCTCGCCCAGTCCCGGTATCACCTCTAGCACTGATGAAGAGCGACGCTTATCCCGTTTTTTACGGTGAGCGGTAATCGCAAAACGATGCGCCTCATCACGAATATGCATCAGCAAGTGCAATGCTTTGCTATCCATCGGTAGATCTAACGGCTCATGATTGATAAAGTGCAATACCTCAAGCCCAGCCTTGCGCCCTTCCCCTTTTGCCACACTAATGAGCAAGGTGTCATCAAGAATACCCAACTCAGTTAATACTTCTTTGGCAATACCAAGCTGACCTTTACCACCATCAACCAATAGCAAATCCGGCAATGGCTGCTTCTTATAACGTCTGGTCAGCACTTGCTTCATCGCTGCATAGTCATCGCCACCTTGAATATCATGAATAGCATACTGACGGTAATCACGACGGCGCGAGCCACCTTGGTCAAACACCACGCAGCTACCAATGGTCGCCTCACCCATCGTATGTGAGATATCGAAGCATTCAATACGATCAATCGTCCGATCAGTGACAGTCGCCAGTACGTCTTTTAGCGCACCAAAGCGCGCATGTAGCTCTAGATAATCGCCAAGCTTGGTTTTTAATGCATTACCGGTATTTAGTGTTGCTAAGTCCAGCCACTCTGAACGGTGCTCACGCACATTGGTCTTGATGACTACTTTATTACCGAAATGCGTTGCCAATGCTTCACTTACTGCCACTTGATCTGGTATCTGATGGCTCAATATGATTTCAGCGGGCAAATCATCGGTCACTTGGAAATAAAATGACGTAATGAAGGCTGATAGGTTATCTGCTAACGACTCACTACTATCCACATCTGGGAAATAATTTTTTCCACCCAATACACGTCCACCACGTACCGTCAGTACGTTCACACAGGTCATGCCAGCCTGACTGGCAATCGCAATCACATCTGCCTCACCTTGTACTGTGTAGACTGCTTGCCTTGCTTGTACTTCACGTAGCATGGACAGCTGATCGCGATAAAATACCGCCTTTTCAAAATCTAGTGCTTCAGCTGATGCTTCCATCTTTTCAATCAAAGTCGTATGAATATCGCTAGAGTCGCCCTTTAAAAAACGGATGGTATTATTCACATCTTCTGCATACTCTTCTGGCGATACCAAACCGACACAGGGCGCACGACAACGTTTAATCTGATACTCAAGGCAAGGACGCTGACGTTGCTTAAAAAAGGTGTTGGTACATTGACGCATTTGAAACATCTTTTGCATCAATACCAACGTTTCTTTTGCCGCATGTGCAGAGGGGAACGGGCCAAAGAATCGACCTTTTTGATGATTACCTTTACCGCGACCGTAGGCCAAACGTGGATAAGGCTTATCGGCTGAGATAAACACATAAAGATAGGATTTATCATCACGCAGCAGCACATTATAAGGCGGTCGATGTTCTTTGATTAGATTCTGCTCAAGCAACAGCGCTTCGGTCTCACTACGCGTAATGATAGTCTCAATATTATGAATCCGTGCCACTAGCGCCCGTGTCTTTGGATGATCTATCGTTTTGGCAAAATAGCTATTTACCCGACTTTTTAGCGACTTAGCTTTACCAACGTATAATATATCGCCGTTCTTACCCAGCATCTTATACACTCCTGGCAAGTTAGGAAGGCGTTTAATCAGATGCTTAAGACGGGCTTTTTTATCATCGACAGGACTCGATTCTGAGACATTAACCATAGAATTTGTTGCTCTTAAAAATCTTAGTAATACTGCTAGTTATGGGGCGGGAGTCATTGTTTTACAAGCCAATTATTATCGCAGTGCTACCCATAAAAAAGCCAGCTTTCGCCGGCTTAGTCTGTTCTATTATCGTTTATTCAATCACATACTACTAATGACGGAAGTTAGCCATCAATGCTGGGATACCCGGCAGCATACCAACGATAGCCATGACGCCTGTCAGTACCAGGAACATAATACCCGGTATGATCCAGCGGCTCATCTTAGTCAAATTCGCACTACGTTCTTTAGAGCCAATCAAGCCCAAGTTATCAAGCAACAACGTGAGCGACCAACCAAAGGCTGGGTTAACCAATGCCGACGCGAATACTACGATAGCAGCAGACTGCGTGGTTTTACCTTCACGCGTCATCTCCATACCAGCTTCTAGTAATGGAATAAACACCCCAACGATCAAGGCCACACACATCACTGGTTGCCAGATGGCTAAATCCATTGGATAGCCCCAAACCCCTGCGATAATACAAAATAGAGCCGTCAATAAAGCACCGGCAGGAATTGGACGTTTAGCAATCGCCGCAGGAACAATATACGTTCCCCAAGATGACGCAAAGTTGGAGCCGCCCAATACAGAGCCGACTACCTGACGAAATGAAGCACTGGTCATGGTGTCATCAATATCCATAAGCACTTTTTCAGTACGCTTAGGATAGCTGATTTTTTGGAATACTTGATGGCCCAAGAAATCTGGCGACCACATTGCCACGGCCAAAATAGCAAACGGCAGTACTACAATGAAGCTTTCAATCGTCGGCAGACCTAACATCCAACCTGTGTTTTCGCCCCACCAATACATTGGATTCATGTTTGGTAGACCTGGCGCTGTTTTGAACTCAAAAGGTGCGCCCAATGCAAATGCAAGACCTCCACCTAACACACAGCTTAGCGGAACCGCGAGCCAGCGTTTTTGCCAATGCTCAAGCAATGCATACAGCAGAATAGTCGCCAGAATAATAAAGAAAGCGATATGCGACATGCCAATCCCTTCTGCCCAAGCAAAGAGATTTTTGACCTGTGATGTGGTTCCGATAAAGCCCAAGTAAATCAATAGGCCACCGCACACACCTTTACTGGTTAAGTTGGCTAGTAGACTCCCCCCTTTACTAATCGCGAGGAGCAGACCAAAAGCACCGATAAGCAAACCAAAGGCCATCGGGTGCCCACCAGCTGCTACCACAATAGGAATCAAAGGAATAAGTGGACCGTGAGTACCAGCAAGGTTGGCCGTCGGCAATAAAAATCCCGAAAATAAGATAATAAAGAAGGAGACGATCAATAGCTCGTAGCGTACGTTTTCTAGAACAAACGCATCACCTAAGCCGAGTGGACCTGCAAAGGTTGCTGCAATGGCGCCCACCATAACAACTTTACCAATGGTCGCGGCCATTGCTGGAATAGTATCTTCGTATTCAAAACGGTAATCACGGAATGGTAAATTAGGACGCCAGCGTTTCGGCTGCATGATTTGTAATTCATGGTTTAAATAAGCATCACGACTGTCGAAACTAGAACTGGGCTTATGCAAATCTACATAACTGCCTTGTACTTGACTGTCGTGGTTTACGTTCGAGGTCGGCGTATTAGACCCTGAAGAGGGGGTCTGAGGGTTACTCATCACATTTCCTTGTGTCGATTACGTCTTTGATTGACTACACACGCTCTGCTCTAATGTCATAGACCAAAGCGCCTATTACAAACTGCGAACTATTGTATGCCAAGACTTGATGAAATGCGAACCTAAAACCATTTAAAGATACTATGTATCTCATTATAATATATAAACTAAAGTTTCTATTTGAGACAAAATTGACCTTAATAGAAAACCATGAGGAAAAAATCTCTCTTTTATAGACTTTAAATTAGGATAAACGACCGTTTTATTGATAATTATTTACATCTAGATGATTTTTTATCACATAGATGAATAGCAAAGATAGTTATAATAAATAACGATCGTTACCTGTAAGTGGGCATAAATATGTCATTTCGGTTACGCTTTAGAGCTAGCGGGCTGAGTACTTTTTAATTATGATAAATACTTTTTATCGATTTATTTCTCAGTGACATTGTTTAAAACCGCATTATTGATACAATCAAAAAATTAAAAAAAGGCAACAGGACAAGTTTATGAGCGTATTACCTACCAACCTTGAGACCTTGAAACGTCGGGCCAAGCAAAGCATCATGCCATTGCTGACACCGCATTTATTAAAGCTGCGCCTTAATACTTATGCACCATACATTGGCGCAGGTATCAAAATCGATCATATCAGTCTCGATCAGGGTTTGTGCGTGGTAAGCATGGGACTAAATACTCTGAACAAAAATATCGTCGGTACTCAGTTCGGTGGTAGCTTATATTCGATGGTTGACCCTTTTTATATGCTCATGCTGATGCACCAACTGGGTAGCAATTACGTAGTGTGGGACAAAAGCTCACACATTGATTTTGTTGCGCCTGGCAGTAGCAAAGTCACTGCACGCATGAAAATACCTAGTTCTGAAATTATTACTATTCAAGAGTTGGCAAAAGAAGGCGAAGCGGTATTCCGTGAGTATAAAGTCGATATCGTTGATGAGCAGCAAAAGCTCATTGCGACCGTCACCAAGACTTTATACATTAGACTGCGCAAATACAGTAAGTCCAAAGAGCAAGTAAATCGCATCGATACATTTGATGCTCAATAAGCTTTAGCTTATAACTGGCACTATTAGAGCTGATAATATCGGAGCTGATAAAACTTAAATTATTAATGCTATACATACAAAAACCCCAATCTAGCTTTCGCATAGATTGGGGTTTCGTCTTTTTTGGTATGGCCCGCTTATTTATAAATAAACCTATGAATAAGGGCTTGTATCTACTATTACCTTGTCTTGAGCCAATCCTAAAATTATAGGATTAACTCAAAACGGCAAACTTGTGCTTAGATACCAGGTGCAGTATCAACTGCATCAGGTACGCCAGCGTCAGTCTTTTTCTGAGCTGGACGTGGCGCAAGTTTTTCGCGGATACGTGCTGATTTACCAGAACGCTCACGTAAGTAGTACAGTTTCGCACGGCGAACAGCACCGCGACGTTTCACTTCAATGCTATCGATGATTGGTGAATGCAATTGGAATGCACGCTCAACACCAACGCCGCTTGAGATTTTACGTACAGTAAACGCTGAGTTTAAACCGCGATTACGCTTAGCAATTACAACGCCTTCAAAAGCCTGTAAACGCTCACGCTCACCTTCACGTACTTTTACTTGTACCACAACGGTATCGCCGGGTGCAAAGTTTGGGCGCTCAATCAATTGAGCGTTTTCGATGACCTGAACCAATGGATGCTTGTTGCTCATGAGAGTTATCTCCTCACATTAGATAATAGAGGCTTAACGCATATCACCTGTTTGTAATAATTAATCGCATCTCTTTATAGTGAGACACAACGTAAATGGGTTATAACCAACGGCCACTATGTGATGACTCGTTTTATTATTGCTCAAAATTCTGTTTCTTAACTGTTTATCAAACCTAGTAACAATAAAGTCAGATTTTAAAAATCTACTTTTTATCTGCTTTGGCCAATGCTTTCAACCACTTCGCTTGCTCTACCGTTGGAGTAAACGCTTGCCATAAGTCTGGACGACGCGTTTGCGTACGACTGACTTGCTGACTAAAACGCCACTTAGCGATATTGGCATGGTGACCTGAAAGTAATACCTCAGGAACCGCCATACCCGCAAACTCATGCGGCTTAGTATAGTGTGGACAGTCAAGCAAGCCATCGACAAAAGAGTCTTGCTCCGCTGACTTGTCATCACCCATGATATCGGGCAGACGACGTATCACACTATCCATCAGCACCATTGCTGGCAACTCGCCACCAGTCAACACATAATCACCTAACGATACTTCCATATCGACATATTGTGATAGTAAACGCTCGTCAATACCTTCATAACGACCGCATAATAAAATCATGCCATCGTAATCAGTCATATTGACTACGCTACTTTCACTAAGCGTCTGTCCTTGCGGTGACATATAAATCACCGGACAGTGCTCACTATCGACACGGCAACCATGCTGACTGGCACGCAATCGTGCATCCTCAATGGCTTTCGATAATGGCTCAGCCATCATCACCATCCCAGGACCACCCCCATAAGGGCGCTCATCAATACGGCGATAGTTATCGGTGGTATAATCACGTGGATTAATGCATTCAATCGTAACTTGCTCTTGAGTCACTGCTCGGCCCGTGATTCCAAATTCACGAATCGTGGCAAACATCTCAGGAAAAATACTAATTACGGCAAAATACATCTGATGTCTACTTGCGTTGAGGCTAAAACAATCGGTGTAAGTACTAATAACGTCTGACTAAAAAGCCAGAAATACTATTAGTAATCACTCGGCCATGCCACAAGCACTGTTTTTTCAGTCATATTGACTTCTATCACAGTTTGCTTATGCCATGGAATCAGGCGTTCTTCATTGTCTAAACTGTCTGAATTTGCCGTTACACGCATGATGTCATGGGCACCGGTTTCAAACATTTCAGTGATATTACCTAGATACTCATCCTGCTCGTTCATCACGCGCAGACTGACCAAATCCGACCAATAATATTCGTCTTCAGCTGTTTCAGGTAGGACGTTTTGCTCGACCCAAACGGTAACACCGTTCATAGTCTCAGCAACATTACGATCAGGAATCTGCTCAAATTGAGCCACAATTCCTGTTCCTTGCTCACGCCAAGCCTTCACAGTCAAAGGTTTCATGCCAGTGGCAGTTTTCATCCACCACGGCTTCATGTCGAATATCGCTGTACGGTCATCAGTATCACTGAATACCCAAAGCCAGCCTTTAATGCCGTAAGGCTTCTTAAGCTGACCAATTTTCATAAGGGCACTAGCGTTTGGAACAGATGACATAGCAGCTAACCTAACAATGATTAAAACAGCAATTGCAAAAACAATTGCGTCAAAAGCGATAAACAGTTAATGGCGCACCCTGGTCAGACCAGTTACGCTATGTATTCTAAAGTCTACTGAGTCATGTCATAGTTTTGCTATGAACGTCTCAGTAACAACCAAAACTTAAGCAGTTGCTTCAGTTTGAGCTGCAGACTTGTTGTAAGCTTTTGCTAATGAAGCAACGCGATCTGAAGGTTGTGCACCTTTTGCGATCCACGCATTGTACGCTTCCATGTTTAGGCGTACTGCTTCTTCAGACTCTTTAGCGAGTGGGTTAAAAAAGCCGATGTTTTCAATATAGCGACCGTCACGCGCGCGGCGTTGATCAGCAACAACTACTTGATAAAATGGGCGTTTCTTGGCACCGCCCCGTGCTAAACGAATAACAACCATGTGAATTCTCTCTTTCGCAGGTATACCAAAAAGGGCATAATTATATCACAGTCTTTATTTGTTGAAAACATAAACTGTGCATATTTAATTATTTATTAACAATAGCTTAAATGTCGACCTAAGTAAAATATAACTGATAATAATGGCTTATTTTTAAAGTTTTTCTTTAGATTCTATAGATTACTGTCGCTCTCTCTGAAAAATAGATGATTGCTAAATACATTTATCCTTAAGCTTAACTTTATATCTATTCCAATAACTGTTTGGCTCGCTCGTCGATTGCATACTGTATCAGTACTATTTATTGATTATGCTATTCTATGATATACCGCTATAGATTGATGCACGGACTAGCTTTAAGGCAATCGCAATTAAAGAGCTACACGCTATATCACGCTAACTTTTCTTTTACTCTGTTGGACACATATGATCTCTCCGAACCCAAAGCCGCGTCGTAAAGGTTGGCTGCCACGCTCTTATTCCAACACTTGGCTAACGACCTTGATGGTTGCCTTTATCGTGCTTATCAGTGTGAGCTTATCGATTTTGTTCTTTTGGCGCAGTCTGTATCTGCCAGAGTTAAAAAACCATGCGCGTTATTTAACGAGTGAATTACAGCTGATCAATAGCGTCAATAAAGACTGGCAAGGTCGTCCCGAAGTACGTCAATGGATTTACCAGCACTCTCATGTCGTCGTGGTGAATAACCCAAGCGACTTTCCAGAAGTCGCTGACAAGCCATTCGTGAGCTTTTTTACGGATGTATTACAACGTGAAATCGGTGCACAGCTCGGCCGCCCTGTAGAAGTTTATTTTAAATTTAAGCCAACACCTCAGCTATGGGTACAAGACAGCCGTGATGATAGTTTTTGGGTGCGTGAGCCTGTGGTTTACTATTCACAATATAGCCCGACGTTACTGGTGCTATTTTTGATCGGACTGCCTATCCTATCGCTACTAACGATTATTCTATTAGCCCGTCAGTTAAATCGCCCGCTACGCTACCTACAGCGGGCAGCTACTAACTATATTCGTCTCGGTCATGCAACCACACTGCCCACTCAGAAAGGTCCCACAGAAATACGTCAAGTTAATATGGCGTTTAACCGACTGTTTACGACATTGAACCAAGCTCAAAAAGAGCGAACAATCATGCTTGCCGGCATCTCACACGATTTGCGGACGCCGTTGACACGTATGCGCTTGACCGCAGAGATGCTACCAGATGATTTTTTTCGTGAAGGGCTGATTTACGATATTGAGGATATGGATGCCATTTTAGAGCAGTTCATCTCATTTATGAAAGATGGTTCTGATGAGCCAGTCAGCTTGACCAATCTAGACACTATATTTAACGAAATTATGGTGCAGTTTGCGCCAATGAAGTTTGTATATGAGTCAGAATGCGACAAGGTGGTTCCTGTACGTCCATTATCTATCAAGCGTCTGATTATCAACTTGGTTAATAATGCCAATCGTTATGGAAAACCACCTATTTATTTATCGGCAACGGTTGTACCGACATTTATAGAAACTGTCGAAGACGAAGATACGGATGTGGTCAGCGAAAATGTGGTAAACAAAGAAGCTCAAGAACAGCTAGTGATTTGTGTACGAGATTGCGGTGATGGCGTCGCTGACGATCAATTAGAGCGGATTATGCAACCGTTTGAACGTGGAGAGACGGCACGGACTACTCAAGGTAGCGGTCTAGGTCTTGCGATTGTTGATCGTATTGCACGATTACATCATGGTACCGTCGAAGCCATTAACCACCCTGAAGGTGGGCTACAAGTATGTGTACGCATTCCCCTACTCTCTAAAGTCGCTGGAGATACTACGTTAGCGGCTGACATAGACGAAGTAACTGAGGTAGGCAGTACAGCGCCAAATTTAAAATAGTGATAAGACTTCAATCTGAATAAGCAAAGATATCAAAGCTAGTCTTTGCTACCAATAGCCGGTGGAATATACTCAGCACTGTTAGTAAAAGCTAATGGCTGGGTAATTTCAGCCTGAGCTGTTTGTAGTGTTTGGGTCGTTGACGGCTGTTTTAAGAACAAATAATAGCCTAGCGTAATCGCATTCAACACTACCAAGCCACCAAATAAATATGGCATCCTATGCCCTCCTATGACATTGTCCAACTGTCTTAAAAATAGCGACAAGTGCGTCACCTGGCTATAAAGCGCTATCGTGCTATACCATTAAAATGGCGCTGATTGTCTTTAGTATCATGACTAATAATTATGGCGTAGTCTGATGATTTAGTCTGATAGCTTGCTCTTATAGCTTAGCCCTATAACTTGGTTTAGTCTGACAACTTAGTATCGAAGTCGCGCTCGCTTTTCTCTTGCGTTAACTCATCAGCAGCAAGAATTTGCGTCAATGGTTTAATAGGCCATGTCATTACGAACCTTGCACCGCCTAATTCACGACTCTCATCTACCTTCATACTACCATTAAACCAAAAGGCAATACGCGATACAATAGACAAGCCTAGGCCATAGCCACCTGACGCGCGTGTACGGCTGTCATCTAAGCGTGAGAATGGAATGAATACTTTTTCGCGATCTGCTTCAGGAATACCATGTCCATCATCTTCGACACTGACGAAGGCATTGCCTTTTTTGACACCTGCACTAATGATAATGGTTGTTTCTGCATAGCGTAACGCATTACCTGCAAGGTTCTGAATCACACGGTGTAAGTAACGTCTATCTGCCACTGCCGTTACTTTTGCATTTGGTAAACTGGTTACTATTTTAATCGGTTTACCGAGTGCATTGGTTTCGCGCTCGATCTGCTCTAACAGTTCTCTTAAGTTCACTGGTTCTAAATCTAACTTTGGTGACCCTTCCTCAAGCTTAGCATAGGTCAAAATCTCATCAATCAAACCATTAAGCGACTCAATATCTTCATCAATATAATCACGCTGCATAAAACGTGAGTCTTCGTCATCCGTATCAGCAAGCATATCTACTGCAAATCGAATACGAGCCACTGGCGTACGAAGCTCATGTGAAACCGCTCGGGTAAGCTCTCGCTGTGATTCAATCAAACGCTTAATATGCGAGGTCATGGCATTAAAAGTCGCTGACAAACGTGCTATTTCATCTTGACCAATAACCTGTACTTGAATATCAAGGTTACCTTGACTGACCTCATTCACACCTACCTGAATCAATTGTAGCTTACGTTCAAGCGGGAAGATGAGCGCATATACACCTAAGCTAATTAGGAACATGCTAATAAGAATCATACTAATAATTAAGTTAAGCGGGAACCAATTAAATAACGGTATAGGCCCAATCAAAATTGCCATATCATTGATTTCAGAGGGTACTATTACCCTAATCGCAGAGTTACTCGTACTACTGTTAGTATCTTGCAGCGATATAACAACTTCATCACGACGCAGACGAGACATCTGATCTGAATCTAACTCAAGTGTATTGACTGCTTTGAACGCTAAAGGAAAAGAAAACTTCTTCTCCAATTCAGCCAAACGTGCGCGTTTGTCCGACAGTGTCATGTGATAAGACAAATCGTCTAACAAAAAGACCGCGATTGCCCGCACTTGCTGTTCGGTAACTTGAGAGATTCTCGCTGTTAAAACACTCTTGTTATCCGGCAAACGATAATAAACATCTGCATATACAGGCTGGTTAAAATAACGTACAACGGTATTATCATTTTTAAAGCGGCGTAGCTCACTGGCACTAAAGTCTACTTCGTCAATAGGCAAGACTTTAAAAGTAGTACCAAACAAACTGCTCGCATCTGATAACCAATATTCACGCTCTTCCTCGCTATTTTGGTGAGAGATTCCTTCACTCACCAAATGGAACGCCCCCATTGCCATATTTTCACGATAGGACTGCACACGTTCCTTATTGATGGTATCCATCAATAACTGCGCAAAGAGTGCCACACACAAGCAGACTATAAGTAGCCCAGCATAGATACGAACAAAAATACTGTGTTTTAAAGAAGAGACTAATGACATACGTGCCGTGACCAACTTAATAAATAGAGATTGCCAATATCATCAAACATATAGGTAGTGCTATGTGTTTGACGATATCGAACATGATCGAATAGGGATAGACTTTAACTTTGACTTTTAATTACCGTATTTTAATCCATATGCAGCAATCATCCAAAGACTTATATGTATGACATATATTTAGTCAGCGTCTATAATAATGGCTTAATTAAACCACATAACACTGCATTTAAGTTTAAAAATTAAAATTTAGCCACAAAAAAACCAGCATCGTTGCTGGTTTTTTCGAATAGTGATTAATAATTAATCAACCTATAGAAGCAACAATATTAGTTGCCTTCTTTTACGAATAGATAGCCTTTACTACGTACGGTCTTAATACGCTTTGGATTTTCTGGATCATCACCGATTTTTGGACGAATACGTGAGATACGTACGTCAATTGAACGATCTTGACCATCATACTCAATACCGCGTAGACGCTCAAAGATATCTTCACGAGATAGAATACGACCTGCGTTAGAAGCAAGCAACCATAGTAGATCATATTCAGCACTGGTGAAATCAACCAACTCATCACCTAGGTTAACTGAACGACCGCCGTTATCAATTACTAACTCGCCAAACTCCAGACGTTGTGGCACATCTTCTGATGGTGCATTTTCTGAGCGGCGCAGTAGCGCACGAATACGGGCAAGCAATACACGTGGCTGAGCAGGCTTGGCAACATAATCGTCAGCACCCATCTCAAGACCCAATACCTGATCCATGTCTTCAGTACGTGCAGTCAACATCAAAATTGGATTTTGATAATGCGGACGCACTTCACGGCAGACAGTCAGACCATCGCTACCAGGTAGCATGACATCAAGTACAACCATATCTGGTTGCTCATTGACGATACGGCGAATAGCACGATTACCATCAGTTTCAATTGCCACTTCTAAACCATTTTTGACCAAGTAATCTTGAGTCAACATGGCCAGACGCTCATCATCTTCAACAATCAAGATTCGGGGGGTGTTGTCTTCTTCATTCGTTGTCATTGTTATATCCTCTAATACATCTAATTTAAAAGCAGTAAAAGTAAGAGCGGTAAAATTAATAGCACCATATAGTGGCACAATTGATGTTCGTATAGCTGTTACAAACTTGGTAGCACAGTATACTATTAAATTATCAGCTTCCTATACTATAGCTTATAGTCGGTAACAAAACCTATAAACTACCCCTATCAAAACTTTAGTTTGCGTCCAGAAATTATGCCAATTACTTCGTTACTACATCGCAATTTGTATTATCTATCGTTTGCTGATTAGCCAAACCATCGAGCCAACGTTATCGCGTACAGTTACTGCTCGTTACTTATAATACGTTATGTCTAATATAACCATATATTACCCTTGTCGCCAGTGTCTTTTTAAGAAAATTCCAATGGACGATGATTCATTGATAATAAAAGATTTTTCCTGAGAATAGAGTGAACTGCCACAAATATTATCCAAGTGATAATCATATGTATTCAATGCAGAACCGTTAATTTCATAATGAATAGACATAAAAAAAACAGCCCATATAATGGACTGTCTTTTTATCATTATTTCTAGCGACAACTCTAAATTATTAGCTAGAGCTATCAGTAATAAATTACGCGCGGTTTTTGTACTTACGAATAGTCTGTAATTGTCCCACTGACTCTGCAAGTGAGGCCAAAGCCGCATTGGTTTGTAGCGTATCAGACTGGTTAACTAACATTTGCTCAGCCTTTTTACGTGCTTCGACAATTTTGCTTTCGTCAAGATTGTGTGCACGCATGGCTGTATCAGCCAATACCGTAACCATCTTAGGCTGTACTTCTAGTACACCACCTGAGACATAAATTACTTCTTCTTCACCGTTTGGTGTTTGCACTCGCATTGCACCTGGCTTTAGCAAAGTAATAAGCGGTGTGTGACCTGGCAATACACCAATCTCGCCTTCGGTACCAGTAGCTATTAACATGCTAATTTCGCCTGAATACAACTCTTCACGAGCACTTACGACGCGACATTGTAACGTTGCCATACTTAATTCCTTACCATCAAAGCGCGATCAAAAAACAGTAAAACTGCGATGCGTTACTGAAGAGTAGATACAAGGTTTATATTATATCTACTCGTTAGCTTATGCTCATACAACTTACGCTGACTTAGACTTCATTTTTTCAGCTTTAGCGACTACTTCATCGATGCTACCAGCCATGTAGAACGCTTGCTCTGGTAGGTCATCGTATTCACCAGCGATGATTGCTTTAAAGCTAGCAATGGTATCGCGTAGTGGTACGTATTTACCAGGTGCACCAGTGAAGACTTCGGCTACGTGGAATGGCTGAGACAAGAAGCGCTGAATCTTACGAGCACGATAAACAACCAGTTTATCTTCTTCTGATAGCTCATCCATACCCAAGATAGCGATGATGTCTTTAAGCTCTTTATAACGCTGTAGAACTTCCTGAACACCACGAGCAACATTATAATGATCTTCGCCGATTACTTGTGGATCTAGCTGACGTGATGTTGAATCCAATGGATCAACCGCAGGATAGATACCTTGTGATGCGATATCACGGCTTAGTACAACTGTTGCATCCAAGTGAGCAAACGTTGTAGCAGGTGATGGATCGGTCAAATCATCCGCAGGTACGTATACCGCCTGAACTGAAGTGATAGAGCCTGACTGAGTTGACGTAATACGTTCTTGTAGTAAGCCCATCTCTTCAGCTAGTGTTGGCTGATAACCAACCGCTGACGGCATACGACCAAGTAGTGCTGATACTTCTGTACCCGCTAGTGTATAACGGTAGATGTTATCAACAAACAATAGTACGTCACGACCTTTGCCAGTAACAGGATCTTTGGTATCACGGAAATATTCAGCCATGGTCAAACCAGACAGTGCAACACGTAAACGGTTACCCGGTGGCTCATTCATCTGGCCATATACCATTGCTACTTTAGACTTACTGAAGTCTTCGGTGTTTACAACGCCAGCTTCCTGCATTTCGTGATAGAAATCGTTACCTTCACGAGTACGCTCACCAACACCAGCAAATACTGACAAACCTTCATGTTTTAGAGCGATGTTGTTGATCAGCTCCATCATGTTAACAGTTTTACCAACACCAGCACCGCCGAACAGACCAACTTTACCACCTTTAGCGAATGGGCAAAGTAGATCGATAACTTTAATACCAGTCTCTAGTAGCTCAGTGCTGTTTGACTGATCCGCGTAGCTTGGTGCTTCACGGTGGATAGACCATTTGTCGTCAGCAACAACAGGACCTTCTTCATCGATAGGACGACCAAGAACATCCATGATGCGACCTAGCGTACCAGTACCTACAGGCACAGAGATAGGTGCGCCAGTATTAGTAACAGGTAGGTTACGCTTTAAACCTTCGGTTGAACCCATTGCAATAGTACGTACAATACCGTCACCCAGCTGTTGCTGTACTTCTAGGGTAGTTTCGGTACCGTCTACTTGCAAGGCATCAAAAATTTGAGGAACTTCATTACGGTTGAACTCAACGTCAAGAACCGCGCCAATAATCTGTACAATACGACCGCTACTCATTGCGTTCTCCTTGAACTTCTATATATAGGTGTAGTCAATTATGAAACAGCAGCAGCACCGCCAACGATTTCCGAGATTTCTCGGGTAATCGCCGCTTGACGCAGCTTGTTATAAACCAACTGTAAATCGTTAATAAGGTCACCAGCATTATCTGTTGCCGCTTTCATCGCAACCATACGTGAAGATTGCTCAGAGGCAATGTTTTCCATTACCGCTTGATAAACAATCGACTCAATATAGCGACCAAGCAATTCATCAATTAACGTCTTGATGTCAGGCTCGTAGATATAATCCCAGCTAAGTTCTGTCTGTAGACCACTGTCTTCATCATCGAATGACTGCTCTGGTAGAGGAACCAACTGATTGACTGTTGGTTTTTGAGTCATCGCATTGACGAATCGGTTGTAGACCACATAGATACGGTCAATATTGCCGTTACTATAGTCTTCAAGCATCGCTTGAACCGGTGCATTCAATTGTTCAAACGTTGGTTTATCGCCATAATCGGTCACAGCCGATGTAACTTTACCACCAAAGTTTTTAAAGAAACTCACACCTTTGGCACCGATGACTGCAAACTCAGCTTGTACAGACTGATCTTGATAATCTTGGATACTTTTAGTTAGGGCTTTGAATAAGTTAATATTCAAACCACCCGCTAGGCCACGGTCAGAGGTAATGACAATATAGCCAACCTTATTGACTGGACGCGATACCATATACGGATGTTTGTAGTCTGATGAGGCATGCACCAAATGTGAAATAACCCGGCGCATACTATCAGCATACGGGCGACCCACTTCCATGCGCTCTTGCGCACGGCGCATTTTACTTGCCGCTACCATTTGCATAGCACGAGTAATTTTCTGGGTGCTTTTAATACTGGTGACTTTGGCACGTATCTCTTTTAAGCTTGCCATAATGATTCCAATATAAGAGGGTTAAAAAGCATTGGCGCATGCGACAATCGTTTGATATACAACATCAATCCTACAGAATAATATTTTATATCTTGTGGCATTACGCGATCTAATACCGATAATGGTTAAAACAGTGGCGCAAATATCTGGTCAGACAACGCGCCACTTTATCAGCTCTAAGCTACAGTTATAACCAATTCGGCTTAACCCGTTAAATTAATAACTGTGATTTTGTTTAAAGGTCTCTAGAGATGACTTTAAACGACCTGCGATATCATCATTGTAGTTCGCAGTGTCATCAATCTCACGCATCAATTCACTTTGCTCATCATGCATATAACGCAAGTACGCTTCTTCGAAAGAACCAATCTTTTCGACAGGTACGTCAGCTAAGAAGCCTTCGTTTGAAGCATAGATAACGGCTGCTTGCTCAGAGATTGACATCGGCTGATATTGCTTCTGCTTCATCAATTCAGTCACACGCTCACCATGATCAAGCTGCTCGCGAGTTGCATCATCAAGATCTGATGCGAACTGAGCGAATGCTGCTAGTTCACGATACTGAGCTAGAGCGGTACGAATACCACCAGATAGCTTTTTGATGATCTTAGTCTGAGCAGCACCACCAACACGAGATACCGAGATACCAGCGTTTACTGCTGGACGGATACCTGAAGCGAATAAGCTAGACTCTAGGAAGATCTGACCATCAGTGATCGAAATAACGTTGGTTGGTACGAATGCAGATACGTCACCAGCTTGTGTTTCAATGATTGGTAGTGCGGTTAAAGAACCAGTTTTACCTTTCACTTCACCGTTAGTGAACTTTTCTACATAATCAGCATTTACACGTGATGCACGCTCAAGTAGGCGTGAGTGTAAATAGAATACGTCACCAGGATAAGCTTCACGACCTGGCGGACGACGTAATAGTAGTGAAATCTGACGATAAGCGACTGCTTGCTTTGATAAGTCATCAAATACAATCAGTGCATCTTCGCCGCGGTCACGGAAATATTCGCCCATCGTACAACCTGAGTACGGTGCGATATACTGAAGTGCTGCAGGCTCTGATGCTGAAGCAACCACAACAGTGGTATATTCTAGTGCGCCAGTTTGCTCAAGCTTACGTACGACGTTAGCGATAGTCGAACGTTTCTGTCCGATAGCCACGTATACACATTTAATGCCTGAAGCTTTCTGTGCGATGATCGCATCGATAGCCATCGCTGTTTTACCAGTCTGACGGTCACCAATGATAAGCTCACGCTGACCACGACCGATTGGAATCATGGTATCAACGGCTTTATAACCAGTCATTACTGGTTGATCTACTGATTGACGGTCGATAACGCCTGGAGCGATTTTTTCGACTTTATCAGTCATCTTGGCATCGATAGGACCTTTGCCATCAATAGGATTACCCAAAGCATCAACAACACGGCCTAACAGCTCAGGACCTACTGGTACTTCAAGAATACGACCAGTACAATAGGCTTTTTGACCTTCTTGCAGCTTTAGGTAATCACCAAGTACTACCGCGCCAACAGAATCACGCTCTAAGTTTAGAGCCATTCCGTAGATTTCGCCTTCAAACTCAATCATTTCGCCGTACATGGCATCTTCAAGACCATGAATCTGCACGATACCGTCAGATACTTTGACAATCGTGCCTTCATTCTTTGCAGTTGCACCCGCATCAAGGTCTTGAATACGCTGCTTAATCAGGTTACTGATTTCCGCTGGATTCAATTGTTGCATTGCCTTGTTTCCTTTAATTTATGATAACCCGCCCACTGACTTAATTGCTCTTATAATCATACAGCCAATATTTGACTGTATTGATGATTGGCATTAGGCAGTTAGCTGTGTTTTTAACTGTTGTAACTTGCCGCGCATCGAATCATCAATGACTTTATCACCGACTTTGATTGTAGCGCCTGCCAATAGACTTGGATCAACTGATTCGTGAATCACTACACTAGCATTTAGCGAGGCAGCAAGACGCGTTTGTAGCGTTTGACGCTGTTCATCAGTCAATGGGTAGGCAGAGGTCACATATGCGTCAAGCTGCTTTAAGCTTATTGCCTTGTGACGGCGATAATGCTCATAAACTTCAGGAAGCAGCGCCAGACGCTCTTGTTCTGATAACTGTTTAACGAAGTTACTAAGTGCTACTGATACTTTTGGATAGCTTACGTTACTGTCAAGGCTAGTCCCTTGAGCTTCGCTTAATAACTGCTTAAAAGCAGAATCATTAGCGCTAGCTACTTGCGTATCATAAAGATCGACCAAAGCAGCTGACTTATGCTCAGCAGAAACAGCTGGATTGTCTAGCCAAGTACTGAACGACTTGTCATTGACAACAGTGCTAGCAACAAGTAAGAAGTTTTCCCACTCGTTGACTGCGCCGTTTTCGTTGGCATAGTCAAACGCGGCTTTAGCGTACGGTCGTGCTAAGGTTGATAAGTCAGCCATTATATCCTCACAATTACAGCTTCGCCGCCAGTTGGTCTAACATACTGGCATGTTTTTGCACATCGACTTTGTCTTGCAAAATCTTCTCTGCACCAAGTACAGCCAGTTCAGCAACTTGGGCACGCAATGATTCACGCGCTTGATTGATTTCTTGATCGATAGATGCTTGCGCTTGTTGACGAATGCGCTCGCCTTCCGCTTGGGCTTGCGATTTTGCATCTTCGACGAGCTGATTGGCACTCTTGTTCGCTTGCTCGATTAGAGCGGCAGCCTTGGTCTTTGCAAGATCAAGTTCCTGCTGGACATTTTGCTCCGCGGTCGCCAAATCTGCTTTTGCTTTCTCTGCGGCATTCAGACCTTCAGCAATTTTACGCTGACGCTCATTGATGGCACCGATAAGTGGTGGCCACACGAATTTCATGCAAAAAATCACAAATATTGCAAAAGCAATGGCTTGACCGACGAGGGTAAAATTGATATTCACGTGATCACCTCTTTGTTAATGAAAAATCAGTTTCATTGATCATGTTTGGTAGTCAAATCTTGACTATATTTGATAGAAATTCTCCGAATACCAAACATTTACAACTGAGCTTTCGGATTAACCTGCTAGAGGGTTAGCGAACAACAATAGCATAGCAATACCAACACCGATCATCGGAATAGCATCAAGAAGACCTGCTACGATGAACATACGAGTTTGCAATTGTGAGCCAAGCTCTGGTTGACGCGCAACGCCTTCTAAGAATTTTCCACCTAGAATAGCAAAACCAATACCTGTGCCAAGTGCGCCAAGACCGATAAGTAGTGCTACTGCGATAACTGTGTAACCACCTAATACTGGATCCATTGATGTATCCTCATTTACCTATTGAATGTCTAATTAATGTTCAGTTGATGATGCAAGCGACATGTAAACTATCGTCAGCATCATGAATACGAACGCTTGAAGTGTAATAACTAAGATGTGGAAGATAGCCCACGGTACCGATAACGCCCATTGAATCCAAAACGGCATTAGAGCAATCAGTATGAAAATCAATTCCCCAGCATACATGTTGCCGAACAGACGCAAACCAAGTGATACAGGTTTGGCTATTAGAGTAACTGCTTCTAGGATGAAGTTGATGGGAATCAAAATCGCTTGTACGATTGGGTTTTTGGCGCCAAACGGATGTAGTGTTAACTCACCGATAAAGCCGCCCAAACCTTTTTCTTTAATGCTATAAAAGATAATCAGTGCAAAGACAGAGAACGACATGCCAAGCGTGATGTTAGGATCAGTCGTTGGAACAATCTTAAAGAAAACATGATGTGGATCATGGCCCATAGCGGCACCGATTTGCCCAGCAATACCTGGAATGAAATCAACAGGTATTAAATCCATCAAGTTCATCAAAAAGATCCAGACAAAAATGGTCAACGCCAATGGCGCAATCAATTTTGATGTACCACTGTATGAATCACGAACGTTGTTATCAACAAACTCAACGATCATCTCAACTGCTGCCTGAGTTTTTCCTGGCACGCCTGAAGTGACTTTTTTGGCAACCATCCAAAAGACGGCGCAAAATAAGATACCTAGACCAATCGACCATAGCATAGAATCAAGATGGATAGCATTAAAGCCCATTGCCCCTGCTTCTTCAGCAGTATGAGCAACTTTCCAACCTTCGCCCGGCAGATAGCCATACGTCCAATTCGTTAAGTGGTGAGAGATATATTCTGATGATGTTTGCTCGGATGCCATAATGTAAGCTTCTTATTAATCAACGATTTAATCAACTACCAAAAATATGGTTGTCATCTGATGAGGTGTAGTATTTATATCTATCTTGCTATTAAGCAGACAAATAAACCGTACTAAATCACTCATGTAACCAACAACATCCAACCCATAGTTCTATTACTAATATGCAGTATTTGATAGCGTGAGATAAATTTTAGCTATCAAAAAAGGGCTTATGATAACTCAGTAATAGCCCTTGCATTTTTATACGCAAAATTATTATATATGTGCTTGCTCACTGACCGTTTTTTACGATCGGCGCTTAATGTAACGCTTATAAGCAAAATATTTAGCCGCCTATATTAATGCAGCGTTGTATTCGTGTAAAGTCAATTGTGATTTTTTTATCCACTGTATGAATAAGTTAGCCACCAGTTTTACTTGCTAATATAGCCACTAACCATAATTAGATATCAGTAATCTAATTATCAGCGATACAGATAGTTGAATAACCCCTACCCTCTCACTGCATACTACGTCTAACATTGAGACTCATAGTGCGGTCTTTATAATCACTGGTGCTATCCTAAGACAGCGTTGTGCTTCGACTTTTCGAACTAGTCATAGAGAAGCTGGACGGCAGGGTGACTTGCCAGTACTATTAATAAACCATCTGTTTAGCGATCATTTATTAGCGCTAGCGTATATGCCACAACATCCAACTGTGACTAATTTGCATTACCATAAAACCGATAAACAGCGCTGGCGCAGATAGGGGTTGTACGGTAATAAAAATTAGTGCAAAACCAAACACGGTCAATAACCATTTTGACATTTGACCCCGATATAGCTGGCTAACGATGTGTTGGCGCGCGCGATATCCGGTGTACCAAAAAATAAAAAACGCAAATACTGCTTGAGTGATAAAACTTAGTAGCGCACCAATTGCAGCACTTTTTGCTATCGTAAGCTCACTATGTAACCAAATAGTATCTACTATCCAAGCAATGATAATAAGGATAAATAGTATCCATGCTTGTCGTTTAATATAGATGCCAATCTTGTCTTTTTGCGTGCGTTTGGCAGGCTTGGTCATCGGTATTCCTATAGCCCTTACAGCATTGGGACAATATATCATACTTATGATAATTTTATCCGTGAATGACTTACTCTACAGGCATTACCTTTCGGCCAAAATAAAACGCTACTTATTATAGGTAGAGCGTAACTATTAAGCAAGTAAAATATGACTTTTATCAGTCACCTAACGCATTTTGCTAAGATTATTATAGTATTTAGTCTGTCATAAGTGCTTGAAGCGAAGCTGTACAACCAACTCAAACAATCATAGCAAATTGCTGTTTTTGGCTACATTACGAGATACATTGATATATCTGTTTGGCCATATTTTGCCAACCGCTGATAAAGTCATCGCTACTACTCATATCTTCTGGCTGTACCGTACTCGTCACTGGTTGTAACTTCGCAAGTAAGCCTTTTGCTGGCTCACTTGGACTGACCAAACACATTTGCTTGGCTGGGCGTTGCTCATTCAACCAACGGAGTTGGCTTGCTTTGGGTGATAGATGATGATCCACGCTAAGGCTACCAACGAGCGTTAAGTGTAAGCTGTCTTCGATATATTGATACGCATCATGATAAGCCCAATAAGGTCGTGTTTTTGAGGCACTTTGAATAGAGCGTTGCTCCAATGCAGTAACTTCTTTGTCTAGTTGCTGTGCAAATTTTTTCGCGTTGGCTTGGTATAGGTCTTTATATTGTGGATTTGCATGACTATGAATCACAGCCAATGCACGGGTAATGGCTTTTGCATTTTCAGGATCTAACCAAATATGTGGATCTAGTGTACCCGCGATAGCGTTGCCCTTTACATCACGTAATGGATGACGATTAAATGCATCGAACTCAAATAAAGCAATGGCATTTGGGGCTGTTTTTAAGCTCGCTGCTAGATTGTTTTCTAGCGGCTCACCGAACCATACGACGAACTTACTGTCTTTGATTGCTTTGATATCACCTGGGCTGATACTACCATGATGTCCCACCTCCCCCGCTTGCAATAGTCGATTGGCTGATGGCGCGCCTTCTGTTACTGCTTCACTTAACAAGAATAGCGGATAATTACTAACACTGACCGTTGCAGCTTGTGCACTCAGTGTGAAAGACCCTAGGACTATCAATCCTGTCATTAGCAAGCGCTGTAATGTGATAAGCGAACGTACGGAGTAAGTAAAAACAGCGTTCATAGTAAGCTCTTTTATTGTTAGATAGCATTGTTGGATAACGAACGTATGAGTAATAGTGTCTTGCCCCACTCCTGTAAAAAGGGTAGATATACAAGACTACTATAAGACAATTAACTCATTTCTTATTTTAGTATGTTATACTATAACAATAAAAAACGCTATCATAAAAAACGTCATGCGATTACCATGCTATTTTTAGGAGCTTGTACCATGTCTATTACTTCATCGATCTGCGAACATTTGCATGATGTGCAAGATCTGACTCCGCATGATGTTCATGAACGCTTAGCAGCAGCTAAAGAGCATTGCCGTCTAAATGGCGCGCGATTTACGCCTTTGCGTCAGCAGATATACCAATTGGTCTTAGAGGCGGATCAGCCCGTTGGCGCTTATGACCTAATCACGCAGTTGCAGCAAATGCGACTGTCTATACCTGATGACAGTGATACTCAAGAAGCAGCGAGCTCACCAACACTTTCGGTAGAAACTAAGACAACTAAAAAAAGCGCGCCGAAAAATGTCGCGCCGCCAACGGTTTATCGCAGTTTAGAATTTTTGCTAAGTGAAGGGTTGATTCATCAGTTAACCTCTATTAATGCTTATGTTCCCTGCTGTCATCCTCGTGCCCAGCATACAGCCGCCTTTTTGATCTGCGATCAGTGTCAACGGGTTCAAGAATGCAGCAGCCTGCCCGTTCAGGAAATGATGAGCTTCGCCGAGCAAGATGTGGGGTTTGTGGTTGAGCGTAGTGTCATTGAGCTTAGCGGTCGTTGCCAAGCTTGCCAGTAGAGCTACTATGGTTTGTGTAAACGTTTTAAGCATGATTCGTCGATTGTCTATTTACCTATGCGTTGTCATATTATGAATACCTCTACCCTACCTTCTAATCAGTCAAATACTGCTGTTGCGAATAGCAGTACTGTGAGTAATGCCGACAAATTATTGAGCTTAAACAATATCAGTTACCATATTGGGCCTCAACGTCTGCTCTCTCATATTGATATTGACATTGCTGTTAATGAGACGGTCAGCCTTATCGGTCCAAATGGTGCTGGTAAGTCAACGCTAGTCAAACTTATTTTAGGTTTAATTGAGTCAACTGATGGCTCTATGACAGCACATCAGCCGCTACAGCTTGGCTACGTACCGCAGCGATTTGCTGTACCACCGATATTGCCATTGCGCGTTTGCGACTTGTTGGCGCAAGCAGATAAGAAACGTCTAACCCCTGAGCAGCGGCAGTTTATTTTTGATAACTTATCATTAACGCATTTACTGTCACGGCAGATGTTGCA
Source organism: Psychrobacter sp. MES7-P7E (assembly GCF_002863645.1). Taxonomy (NCBI): domain Bacteria; kingdom Pseudomonadati; phylum Pseudomonadota; class Gammaproteobacteria; order Moraxellales; family Moraxellaceae; genus Psychrobacter; species Psychrobacter sp. MES7-P7E. The sequence continues at coordinate 33,052 of NZ_PJBU01000078.1, forward strand.
TCTATCAGGTGGTGAGACACAGCGCGTACTATTGGCCAGAGCGCTACTAGACAAACCTAACTTGCTTATTCTAGATGAGCCGATGCAGGGGCTCGATCCCGATACTGAAGTTTGGCTATATCAGTTCATTGATGAGCTGCCTGATTTCTTACGTTGCGCCATGCTAGTGGTGTCTCATGATTTGCACTGGGTCATGAAAGGCAGCCGCCGCGTCATTTGTTTGAATAAGCATATTTGCTGTGAAGGACAACCAAGCGAGCTAGCCATTAGTACTGAGTTTCAAAAGCTATTTGGTCATCATTATGAGCAGCCATACGTACATCAGCCTCATGCCTGTGAACACCATGCGCCAAGCGAACTGTAGTGTCAGTAATCAAAGCTCAAAATCGCCAAAATCCAGCTCACTAAAGCCAAAATATCAAACATATAAATAAAACGGCTTTACTCTATTTATAAAATTTTTACGGACATTCATTATGACTGCTTGGTTAGCCATCATTGCGCCTGCTTGGATCGCTGGTAGTATATTAGCGTTATTATCAGCGCCGTTAGGTTGCTTAGTATTGTGGCGGCGTATGGCGTTTTTCGCTGATGCCTTAGCCCATGGCACGTTGTTAGGTGTGGCTTTAGCGGTGTGGTGGCAACTGCCAATGGGTATCGGTGTTGCATTAGTCAGTGTCATGGTCGTTCTGGGACTGGTCTTGATTGATGATGAGCGTCTGCCAGTGGATGCTGTATTGGCAGTCGTGTCAGTGTCGCTCTTGTGCCTAGGCCTGCTAGCCTTAACCCAATTGACTGACCAACAGGCCAATGTGCTCGGGTTTTTATTCGGCAATTTGCTAGACCTTGATTGGGCTGATTTGCCTTTGCTTGCTGGTAGCGTACTAGCTGGCTTGGGACTGCTTATCTATATTTGGCCTGCGCAAATCAAGCTGGCAACACATGAAGCATTGGCACGTATTCAAGGTATCAATCCAACACGGCAACGACTGTTTTTTATGGGTGTACTGGCAGGGTTTTGTGCGATTGCACTACAGGCGGTTGGAAGTTTATTAATCAGCGGATTATTAGTGCTACCTGCACTGACCGCACGTCTATGGTCAGCATCACCAAAACAAATGGTGATTATAGCGTTGATAATCGCTCAACTGGGTGTGACACTTGGTGTGTGGGGCAGTATTTGGCTAGATATTCAAACAGGTCTTTCTATCGTCTTGATATTAGCTGCTTTATTTTTTACTGCACTCATTTTTTCGAAGTTAATAAAGATAAAACTTTAGTTAGCGTCGCTGTAAATACGTTATAATAAATAAAACACGACTGTTTTTCGCTATCTTTTTGTTCGACTTTATTTTATTAATATAATGAATACTTTAGTTCAATATTACTATAAGTTGGCTCTAACTTTGATATTACTAGTTAATAGTATAAATATCGTTGATTCGAGTTAAAGTAAGCTCAAGGCAAACACTGTGCTCTTTTATAGTAGATTGATAATAATTATAAATACCCAGTGAAAAATAGTAGCTCATTTATCCATACTCGCGCTAACAATAATTATTGTTGTGATTCGATAAGGGACTGAACCAATGCCAAACTATCCTGCCAATAAGTTAAGCACCTCCGACCAAACAATAAATATTTTACAAATTACTGATTTGCATTTATCGACGCCTGTCTTTGTTGATGAGAGTAATACCTATAGTGACGACATGGCTTGTCAGCGTAGTTTTGAAGCAGTGCTCCAGCAGGCACTTAGTGAAGATATTCGCTGTGATTTGATTATTGTGACTGGTGACTTGGTCAATCGAGTAAAGTCTTCAATTTACGATCATATCTTTACTGTATTACAGGCGACTCAGATTCCTTTTGCTTGTATTGCTGGTAATCATGATGTGACGGACGAGAATGGTAAAGACTTGCCATTTTTCCAGCGAGAGCTTGTCGCTCAACCTGCTGACTCACGTTTGTTAAGTCGTCATGTCATTGAGACTGAATACTGGCAGCTGTTGTTATTAGACTCCTCCATTTCTGGTAAGGTCGCAGGCGAGATCACGCCTACTGATATCAATTGGTTATGTGAGAGACTTAGCAGCTGTGATAAGCCTGCATTAATCGCCCTGCACCATCATATTGTTCCAGTTGATTCTGGCTGGATTGATACCCATATGGCAGAAAATACTGAGAGTTTTTGGCAACATATGGCGCCATTTGAACAGCTACAAGTGGTGATCAGTGGCCATACTCACCAAGAGCAAGTTCGACTGCGCCAAGGCGTCACGGTGTATAGCACGCCATCTACCTGCTATCAGTTCAAACCCTATGAAGATGATTTTTCTTATGATGAGCATGCATTACCAGGATATCGCTGGTTGCAATTAGCCAACAATGGAACAGTTGCAAGCTGGGTTGAAAGACTGGATACTTGATGCCCAGAATTATTGGTACTGGTATAAGTCTTAGCCCTTTATACTTATAGCTTTCACCAATATTTTTTGATAAAAAACACAGTAATAAACAAATAAAATATGCATTCAGTATAAAAAATCACTTCATTATTATTACAAACAATGATACAACTTATGAAATAAAGCAAGGGTGGCCCAATATCTAATATGAAGCCACTGCACGATAGCTAGGATGGCCCATTAACCACAAGCTCAGTTTTCACAATCAATGACCTACGGCATGCTTTAGACAGTATTATTAAAACCGAAGTTTATATAACAATCTATCTAACAATCGGTATATAACTGTCAGTATATAAAGTCTACGATATTATTTGATCAGCTGTGTTACTTGTATTACCAAGTGGTGAAACGTTTGATAAAAGGACAAATTGTAGCGTTTGTAGCATTAATAACGTCTTGTCTTTTGATACGTCGTTTTATTGAATTAATTTGAAAAAGTAGGATACCCATATGAGCACCCTGACCACGAATCCGAGTGAAGTTAAATTTACTCCTTATGTGCCGGCCAAAGACGAAGAGTATATGTCTGATGCGCAGTTGGAGCACTTTAAGGCTATTTTATTGGATTGGAAAAACCAACTGATTGGCGAAGCGGATCGTACCAAAAACTACATCCAAGATGAGTCAAGCGCCATGCCAGACATCAATGACCGTGCCACTCAAGAAGAAGAGTTTGCATTGGCATTACGTACTCGTGACCGTGAGCGCAAACTTATCCGCAAAATCGACAAATCTATGTTAGAAATTGAAAATGACGACTATGGATTTTGTGAGACTTGTGGTGTAGAGATTGGATTACGTCGCCTTGAAGCACGCCCAACCGCTACTCAATGTATCGACTGCAAAACCTTATCTGAAATCAAAGAACGTCAAAACCAAGGCGCTTAGATCAGATATTACAGATATAAATGTAAGCAGAAGCGACCTTATAATAGGTCGCTTTTTGCATTTTAAACTGTGACTATTTTGCTGCATTACTAATTTTACTCTGACAAATATAATCGCCAAAATAATGATACAACTAACAAAACAATCTCATTTAATGAATATCTTTTGATACTCATATTTATTATTCTATCTTTATTACTTTTTATAGACAGCCATTTATTTTGAAAACAATGCCTACCACCATGCCAACTCAAACCACACTATCACAGCCCATTGGCCGCTTTGCGCCTTCACCAACGGGTGAATTACATCTTGGCTCTCTAACCACCGCGCTTGCCAGCTTTTGCCATATCAAATCAATCGGTGGTAAGTGGCTGTTGCGTATGGAAGATACCGATACTGAACGCTGTGATAGACAGTTCACTGAGCAAATTTTGATGGATCTTGAGGCACTTGGATTGCATTGGGATGGTGATGTTATTTATCAGTCTGAGCGCATTGATATCTACAACGATTATCTATCATCATACCTAGGGCCGTTGACCTATGGCTGCCAATGTTCCCGTAAGGACTTAGAACAGTACTGGGTACAAGAAGAGATAAGTAGAAACCATAGTCGTGCTAGCTTAGCTGCGCTGACCGACCAGACATCGTTAGACGAACAAGTTTCATCAATTGACCAAGTACAGCCAAATCGGCAGCGCTATCCACGTCGCTGTGTGGCATCTGACCTTGATAGACAGCAACATAAGCTACGTATTCAGCTACCAGACTATCGGATTGGCTTCAATGACGGTATTCAGGGATTGCAGTGGGATAATCCGCAACAGACGTTAGGCGATATGGTCGCTCGTCGTCAGGATGGCATGATTAACTATATACTGGCGGCCAGCCTCGATGATGGTCTACAGCAGGTTACTCATATCATGCGTGGCCTTGATATTCTACCTATGACGACCGCGCAAATCGGTATCATGCAAGCAGCCCGCCTACCCACTATTGACCAATGGTATCATTTGCCATTGATCAATAATGCTGACGGCCAAAAACTCTCTAAGCAGAACCTTGCTCAACCAATCGACACATCAAACCCGAGTCAACTTATTGCTGAAGCCCTATCGCTACTGCAGCAACCAAAGGTCGATATCGATACCCCAGAAAATATGCTTGAACAAGCCATTGCGCAATGGGATAACACCCCGCTACAAGGCAAGCAGCAGTTAAATTTGTCCTACTGATAAGAGTTCAAAAGCTATAAATAGACAATAAAAAGCGCCACCATTTGTGACGCTTTGATGCCAATCGTACTGGGCATGATTTACCGAAATCTTAAAGTTACATGACACTCAGCCAATTATAGGCAAAGCCTATTAGTAATAACGGCATTGGCTTTTCTCGATTTCAGGGCTTTCTTTATATATCTTTAATAATAGCGCGACCATAACCAAACTAATCAACATAGACGAACCGCCATAACTAAAGAACGGCATAGTCAAACCTTTGGTTGGAATGGCACCCATATTCATTGCAGCGTTAATAATCGTCTGGGCAATAAATACCACACCGATACCGAAAGCAGTATAGCTCATGCGCATTTGACGACGTTTTAGCGCGTTGTAGCTGATACGCATCGCACTACCGATGATCAACGCCTCAAGTATCAGTACCATGCTGACCCCGACGAACCCTAGTTCTTCGCCCGTAATGGCTAATAGGAAATCCGTATGCGCCTCAGGCAAATGCGACAGTTTCTGTACACTTTCGCCATAGCCGACACCCGTGAATTGCCCACGGCCAAAGGCGATCAAACTACGTGCCAGCTGATAATCAGTATCCTGCACATCGTCAAATGGATCCATAAACGACATCACACGCACCAGTCGGTACTCTGCCGTAGTCACCATCAATACAGCTCCGCCAACAGCAGCAGCACCCAATGCTAAGAAATGCTTGTAAGGTGCCCCAGCAATATAAAAAATCGCGAACAGCGTACCAATAATGACGACAAAAGAACCGAAATCTGGCTGTGACAATAACAGTATCGTTATCAGCGCGACTACCAACATAATTCGTAAGAAACCATCTAGGCCATTACGAACTTCAAAAGATCGGCGTACCACAAAGTCAGATACAAACACAATCATGACCAGTTTGGCTAACTCAGCTACCTGAAAATTAAAGCCGCCTAGTGTGAGCCAGCGTTTGGAGCCATTAATTGGTGTGCTAAACAATGTGGCAACCAGTAATAGCCCTGTGATGCCTAACAAAGCAAACTGGGTCTCGGTCTTATATAGGGTGCGTAAAGACACGCCATAATAAGGAATGACCGCAACGATTAAACCAATCGTCATATACAACAGCTGGTTTTTGAAAAAATACAGCTCGGTCATACCGCGGCTAAGCGCAAAAGGAATAGAAGCAGAAGCAACCATCAGCAAACTAAGCACCATCATACAGCCGACGCTTGATAATAAAATTGCGCGCGCTGATGGCATAGATAGGACACCATCTGAGCCAGAGGTTTGCTTGGTTTGGGGCGAGGAACGAAAAAAAGAAGAGAGCGCCATAATTTTATATACACTAACAAACGAAAAAACACGGCGTCTATGAAACGCCACCGTTTAAAAAATCATAAAGTAAATCGTACTAGATAGATGATAGAAAGCCCTTAACCATCGGCAAACGCCTGAGCTAGCACCTATTTTAGTAATCAGGATTATATGCTTGACAGTAGCAGCAATCTATAAGCAAAACAATCATTTATCCAGAAAATACTGGCTGTTGCTAGAGAATAGACATCTGCTATGCCAACCTATATAGCTGCTTAATATATTCGACTACCTATCAAGCTTCTGATTGTGCGGTGTCTAATTGATTGACCAGTTGGCTAAAGTGTTCACCGCGAGCCGCATAACCACTATATTGGTCAAAGCTAGCACAAGCGGGTGACAGCAATACAGCTTGTACTTGCGATAAACTACTGGTAGTGACTTGTTGAATAGTCGCAAATGCGTTCTCTAGTGTCTGACACTGATGTAGTGCGACATCATCACTCAATTTCGCAGCTCTGAGATGTTGTTCAATCTGCTGACCATCCTCACCAATGAACAAGACTTGGCTCACATATTGATTGATAAAAGGCGTTAATTCACCAAACTGTTGCCCTTTGCCTTGCCCGCCTAGGATCAATAGTAGCTTACCGTCTTTTGGCGCATAGACTGCGCCCAAGCCTTCGATAGCGGCCATGGTCGAACCAATATTGGTGCCTTTAGAATCATTGAAATAATCAATACCAGCAGCATTGGCCACATATTGGCAGCGATGTTCAAGACCTGTGAACTGCTGTAAAGTGGTCAGCATACTCTCTAGCGGCAATCCTGCAAGCTCGCCAAGTGCCAGAGCCGCTTGCGCATTCAGTAGATTATGACGACCTTTAATCAACAGTTTGTCTGCCGACAGTAATCGTTCTGTACCACGAGCAAGATAAGTTTGGCCCTCTGTGTCGGTAATCAGACCATACTGACCTTTATCAGGGGCATGAATACCCGTACTAATTCTCGGTAGGTTGTCTGCGACCAATGGACGAGTGAGCGCATCTTCACGGTTAATCATCACCGACTTGGCACCTTGGAAGATACGATGTTTGGCTTGATGGTAGCCAAGCATATCTCCATGACGATCTAAATGATCAGGCGACATATTGAGCACAGTTGCTACCTTTGCGCCCAAGTTGGTAACGGTTTCTAATTGGAAGCTAGACAACTCAAGTACCGCAAGTTCCATATCAGAATTATCTAACAATGTTAAAGCTGGTACACCGATATTGCCGCCAACACCCACATTAACGCCAGCATCTGCCGCCATTTGACCAACTAACGTAGTGACCGTACTTTTGGCGTTAGAACCTGTAATTGCTACGATGGGTACGGTACACGCTTCGCAGAACAGTTGAATATCGCTAACTACAGGAATATTGGCTTGGCGAGCAGCAGCCACAGCGGTAGTCTCAAGAGAAATACCTGGGCTAATGATAATACGTGCCGCTTGCTGTAATAAATCGGCATCTATCCCACCAAACTGACGAACCTCGATCTCAGCGGGCAGTTGCTCTGCCAATTTAGGGGTAACTTGAGCATCAGTGACTGCGACTTGATAGCCTTGCTTGGCCAGATAATGCGCGACTGACAATCCAGACTGCCCCAAACCCACCACGACTTGTAGACCACTACCCTTATGAAGTAAGGCTTCTGTTGCTGTATTAGTGGTCATATCTATTCCTTCTATTGAACGAGAAAAGTTGTATCAAATAAATCTGCTGTATAGCGACTCTAACCGACGCCGCTAAGATATGCAGCATCTTAACGCCATCGTTCAGATTTCGGTACTGATTTTTTATGACTTTATGCTATTATTCGCCTGTTTTTATATTAAGTGGCTAATGCTATAATAGTCAGCTTGATTAATATTTATCAGTATTTTGCTGAGCACATTGCTCAAGCATTTTAGTTTAGCATGTTGTCACATTTATCGCGCTATTGTCACGCCTCTTCATCAACGATTCTCGTTGTGATAAGGGTGTATCAGACAATTTTGATAATTTGACGAGTGATATATCACCTTCTACTACAGCAAGTGATTGCTGACTCTATATATTATTGTAGGTACATCTATCTAGTTGCCTATTTTAAGCAATCTTTTAAAAAATATTTTTAGGTAATTTACTGCCCTTATCATCGTATTGATTATTGATGAGCGTATTTTTGATACCAAAAAAATCAGTAGCTACTTTGGTTATTAGTTAGAGACCTTAGTTAGATATTTTGGTTATTAGTTTCTCACAATTCAACACAGCAACATGACCTAGTGCATGTTGAAGTAAAAGAAAAATGAATAGCTATTATTAGCGACGCGATCATTTTATAAATGAGTAATGATTACTTTTTTTGCCTCTAACCCTATGTAGTTTACTTATGACATCTTTTATTGATAACTTGCGTGACGAGTGGTTTTCCAATGTTCGCGGTGACGTTTTATCGGGTTTGGTTGTAGCCCTAGCCCTTATTCCAGAAGCCATTGCCTTTTCTATTATCGCTGGTGTTGATCCAAAGGTTGGCTTATATGCCTCATTTTGTATCGCGGTAGTGATCAGTTTTGTCGGTGGTCGTCCAGGTATGATTTCGGCAGCAACTGGCGCGATGGCATTGGTCATGGTCGATTTGGTTGCTGACCACGGTCTGCAATATTTGCTTGCCGCAACTTTGCTTTGTGGTGCCATTCAGGTCGTGATGGGCATTCTAAAACTTGGTAATCTGATGCGCTTTGTTTCTCGCTCAGTGGTTATCGGTTTCGTCAATGCTTTAGCAATATTAATCTTTGCCGCCCAATTACCAGAACTGAACCCAATGACTGAGCGTGTCGGCATGACTGTTTATATCATGACGGCAGCTGGTTTGGCGATTATTTATCTATTTCCACTTATCCCTAAAATCGGTCGCATCGTTCCTTCACCGCTTATTTGTATTGTAGGTTTGACCGCTGTTGCAATGTATATGAATCTTGATATTCGCAACGTTGGTAGCATGGGTGATTTACCAGATTCATTGCCAGTATTCTTGTTGCCTGACATTCCATTAAACCTAAGTACCTTGCTGATTATTGCACCCTATTCTATCGCGCTTGCCATCGTCGGTCTTTTAGAGTCTATGATGACAGCAACGATCGTCGATGAATTGACCGATACACCAAGTGATAAAAACAAAGAGTGTCGTGGTCAAGGTATGGCTAATGTCGTATCAGGTTTCTTTGGTGGTATGGCAGGCTGTGCAATGATTGGCCAGTCAATGATCAACGTCAAATCAGGTGGTCGTACGCGTCTATCTACTTTGATAGCCGGTGTTGTTCTTCTTATCATGGTAGTATTCTTAAGCGAATGGGTCAGTCAAATTCCAATGGCAGCCTTGGTTGCAGTCATGATTATGGTATCGATTGGTACGTTTAACTGGCAATCTATTCGCGAGTTTAAGACGCATCCAATGTCGTTTAATATCGTTATGCTAGCGACTGTATTGACTACCGTCTTTACTCACAACTTGGCTTACGGTGTCGGCGTAGGTGTCTTACTATCTGCCTTGGCATTTGCCAATAAAATTGGTCAATTCTTAACCATCTTTAGTGAATATGATGACAGCAGCAACACCCGTTATTATTATGTTCAAGGCCAGGTGTTCTTTGCCTCTACCACCCAGTTTTTGCATAGTTTCGATACCAAAGAAGCTGTAGACAGTATTCAGATTGATGTAAGCCAAGCACATTTCTGGGATGTCAGCGCTGTTGACACCTTAGACAAGCTAGTGATGCGCTTGCAACGTGAAGGTATTGATGTCAAAGTGGTAGGACTCAACAATGCGAGTCGAACACTGATTGATCGCTTCTCTATTCATGACCGCCGAGACATTGGCTTGTTAGACTAAGCGAAACTGCTAAGAGAATCTACGCGGTTGCCATGTGGCTGTATTATTAGTCCATGGCTGATGTATCGGATATTAATAGACAGTTATATTGGTAAAAGGGTTGGATGTATTTTTTATACGCCAACCCTAAACTAAGATAGCAGATTTTTATTATTAAAATGATGTGGTCGTTTTATGAGTAATTTAAAACCAGATAGTGTGATTGCTTGCTTGGACTGTCCTGATCATGTTCAAGCGGTACTAGAGGCCAGTATGTGGGCTTCTATTCGCCTGCGCGCGCCTGTTGGCTTATTGCACTCGATGCCAAGCTTGCAGCAAAAAGCCGCTATTAATTATTCTGGTTGCCTCAATATTGATGACGAAAACGCTTTGCTCGAACAGTTCACATCCAAAGAACATCTAAGCAACTGTGAGCTAAAGGCACAGGGCCGATTGCTATTATCTCAAGCAACCTCGTATTGTGAACAGCAACGCCATAAGCTAAAGACATATACACTACATCGTCATGAGAACCTCAACCAAAGCATTGATTATGTCGATGACCAAGCACAATTGATCGTTATAGGTCATCATGTCACCTGCAAATCAACACTGAGCCAACTCATTCGAGTCAGTCACTGCCCTATTTTGGTGACACATGCACCATTTTTGCCCCCTACTACCGCTTTATTTGCGTTTGATAACAGTCCAACGTGCCATAAGCTACTAAATTGGCTGTGTAAAACGCCACTGGTGCGTGCACTAACGGTTCATATCGTGATGGTCGGCAAGGAAACTTCTGATAACTGTGATGCGTTGCGTGAAGCCTACGCCAAGCTCAAACAGGCGGGTATTAAATCCAAAAAGACATTGCTGGACTGCCGTGATGTCGCGGCAGCTTTGAACTACTATCAAAACCAGCATGATATCGGTTTACTTATGACTGGGGCTTTTGGCCAATCTCGTTTACGCGAATTACTACAAGGTAGCGATACAAAAAAGCTATTGGTCAGTACAAAAACCCCTTATCTACTATTTCCTAAAGCCTAACGACGTATATATAAACACGCCCAAACCCTTTATCTATCTAAGCCCAGGGGTCTGACTACTATGTTAGACTCTGCTGCTTACCTCTATTTTCTCTCTACCTTTCCGCCATTCATCTTTGATACGCTTGCATGAAAAGGCCAAGCTAACGACCAAACTCAAGTTAGCAAATCGTCACATGAAATAAAGGGATAGCCTCCCCAAGCACTCAAAAAGTTGGTTATAATAAAGTTTTCGTTAACCAAACGCTAAAGATTGATTCACCTTTATTATGCTTGTAGCGATGGCTCTAATCGTTGCATCGTAGCCCATACTCTATGTTACTACTGTTATTACTTTTTAATGAACAACGCCAATTCTACCTCCCCCCTTGAGTAGGTTGGCACAGTTCTTGAATAACTTACAGTAAGCAAGGCAGAGATATGATGATGCACCATAGTACTTCTATCAATCTGCGGCATCACACAAATAAGGAATTTTTTATGAAGCTAATCACTGCGATCTTAAAACCGTTTAAGCTCGACGACGTGCGTGAAGCGCTTTCCGACATCGGTGTTAAAGGTGTCACTGTCACTGAAGTCAAAGGTTTCGGTCGTCAAAAAGGTCATACAGAGCTCTATCGCGGCGCAGAATACGTGGTGGACTTTTTACCTAAAGTAAAAGTCGAAGTCGCTGTGATCGACGAGATGGTTGAGCCTGCTATCGAGGCAATCACTCGTATCGCTAGCACTGGTAAGATTGGTGATGGCAAGATTTTCGTCACTGCACTTGAGCAAGTTATCCGCATCCGTACGGGTGAAACGGGACCTGACGCTATCTAAATTTGAAGACCTACCTACGGGCATAAACTTATAGGTACAGACTCTTACAGCATTTTTATCTATCGGTAATGCCGATATCTATATTATAAATTCAAGGGGGAATTTAAATGGAAAGTCAAATCTTTGAGCTCCAATATGCGCTCGATACGTTTTACTTTTTGATATGTGGTGCGTTGGTCATGTGGATGGCAGCAGGCTTCACTATGTTAGAGGCCGGACTGGTCCGATCAAAAAATACAGTCGAAATCTTAACTAAAAACGTCGCACTATTTGCAACGGCTAGTATCATGTATATGGTATGCGGCTATGCGATTATGTATGGTGGCGATTTATTCTTAAGCGGAATTGCAGGCGGTGATACGTTAGTAGAAGACGCTCTAGCAGCCTCTGCTGAAAACGGCTTCGGTGGCGACTCTGTCTACTCTGCCGCATCAGACTTTTTCTTCCAAGTGGTCTTTGTAGCGACCTGTATGTCAATCGTATCAGGTGCTGTTGCTGAGCGTATGAAACTGTGGTCATTCTTGTTGTTTGCTGTAGTCATGACTGGTGTTATCTACCCACTAGAAGGTAGCTGGACATGGGGCGGCAACGATGTCTTTGGTCTATTTAACCTAGGCGACATGGGCTTCTCTGACTTTGCAGGCTCTGGTATTGTACATATGGCTGGTGCTGCAGCAGCTCTAGCAGGTGTACTACTCTTAGGCTCACGTAAAGGTAAATATGGTCCTAACGGTGAGATACGTGCTATTCCTGGTGCCAACCTACCATTAGCGGCACTCGGTACACTAATCTTGTGGATGGGTTGGTTCGGTTTCAACGGTGGTTCAGTGCTTAAATTAGGCGACATCGCTAGTGCTAATGCTGTTGCAATGGTATTCTTGAACACTAATGCTGCTGCTGCTGGTGGTGCTGTCGGTGCCTTGATCTTAGCTCGCATCATCTTTGGTAAAGCGGATCTAACCATGCTCCTAAACGGTGCACTAGCTGGTCTAGTAGCCATTACTGCTGAGCCTTCAACCCCTTCTGCACTACAAGCTACTATCTTCGGTGTTATCGCCGGTATCATTGTAGTGTTATCAATCTTAGCCTTAGACAAAATCAAGATTGATGATCCAGTTGGTGCAATCTCAGTTCACGGTGTGGTCGGTCTATTCGGTTTACTAATTGTACCTATCACTAACCCAGCATCTACCTTCATCGGTCAGATTGTGGGTGCTGCAACCATCTTTGCTTGGGTATTCATTGCCAGCCTAGTGGTTTGGTCTATCATCAAGCTAGTTATCGGTCTACGTATCTCTGAAGAAGACGAGTACGAAGGTGCTGATATTGCAGAATGTGGTATGGAAGCTTACCCAGAATTTATAAGATAAGCGCCTTTCAAATAAGCTAAAGATTACTGTTAAATGCGCTGATACTACCTACTGTAGTATCGGTGTTTATAATTTTAGTGTTTAAAGCTCTCCCCTGTTGAAGCCATAAGCTTAAATCTAAAACGTAAAAAATCCCGCGAGACCTTTCGGTAACGCGAGATTTTATGTATTACGCTGAAACTAGTTTTTTAGTTTATTTCTTTTTCCACTCTTGGCTACGAGAGAATGGGCCAATATAGCCTTTTAGCTTTAATGTGTTGCCGCTTAAGCTTGCAGTCATACGATAGTCTTTGCCTTTTTCAGGGTCAGTAATCGTACCACCACTATATTTACCACCACCGTCAGCTTTTAGACCTTTAATAATGGTCGTACCAACGTGCTTTTTGCCTTTAGCTGAGTTAGTAGCAATAAGAGTACCGGTCAACACACCATTTGACTCAGTGATTTTTACCGTACCTTTTGGCTTGCCTTCATCATATGTCTGCCAAGTAGTGTTGGCTAATGGGTCAGCGGCGAATGCCATGCTAGCAATACCAATACCAGCAACTGCTAAAGTGGTCTTTGTAAATAACTTCATAGATTGACTCCCTTCATACAATGATTACTCGAAACGTTATGTTTCTGTTGTCCTATGCTTATCCTTTGCTAGAATCTTTTGTTATGAGTCTTGGGGTATTTACCTAATTACTTGCGTCTTAATTAGATATTACCGCAATGACTCATAAGGTTTGTTCAAAGACCTGAGCGACATAAGCGATGTCTTGATTCATTATAAGCAATTTTTTAAGTTTGCCTAGTAATTTTTTTATACTTTATTATTTCTGGAAAAATAAAACTATATCAAAGACTTACAGGAAAGGGTTGTCGATATCTTTATCTAATTGGTCATCCTTTTCCTTTGACTTAGCATCATTCTTACTATATAGATTTTTATCTGCAAATGCTTGTACGATTTTCTCCGACAGCTCATGTAGCTGTTGGGCTTGCTCGTATCCTAACTCGTCAAAAGTGAGATCAATATCACCATATATAATAATCTTGTCTTTTTGATTTTCAATGACAAGATCACCAATCTGCATGCTTTGATGGTCGTTGGCGAATGGCTCAATCATTTGATTATCCTTATTATCAGTAACATTGTATTTTTTCAGAATGAGGCGGTTTTAGGGTCTTACTTTCAGCTTAAGCCTGTAATTGTGCAATCAACCATTCTAAAATAGCCCAGACAAACAGTATCCACTCAGGCTCTTCTACTGGCACCTCGGGGGTATCTGAGCTCTCACCCGCCTTCAATGGTAAATCAAACGCTTGTGTTTTTGTTTGGATATCTAACATCGGTAAGACATCGATACCCGTTTCAGCAGTTAACTCATCAATGCTAATAACTTCGATACGCTCTGATTCATCATTGGGTGCGTAATACACCCCGGCTTGATTGGTTGCTGGGATATATACCGCTTTGAAGAAATGGCTAGGCACAAGGACACGGTTAGCGAGCTGCTTGGTTTTTTTATCAGTAAATGCCACACCCGTGATGGTATACACCTCACCGTATTGCTGCGTTAAATACCGAGTGGCAGATTCAATATTACGCCAAATGTAGCGATTGTTACGTGGTGACTGCGGAGCAATATTGGCTAAACTAAAGCTATCATACTGCTGGCTGCGATTGGCCATATTGGCATTGGGTGCCAAATGACCTCGATCATAGCCAGAGCCTGAATAATCGGATAATGAGGCTCGTGCTGACTTTGGCAGTTTACTCTCTTCGTGAAAGCTGTCTTCACGATCGATCTGCTTAGCTTGTTGTAGACGTGTGCGATCGAGATGCTCTGCTGACCAAAGCGGTGTACGCGATACCCCCGAGTACATGACCGCAAAGCCATCCATGCATAGCGCTTGTGTGTCTTTTTTTAGCTTGGTATTGGTAAATTCAGGATAAACACCCCCATAAAAAGACTGGCTACACTGGGTCAAATCATCAGCGTGTACTAATGAAGTACTTATCATTATGATAAATATCGTTGTCAATCTTATGTTTTTGATACTATGTACACCCCATGTGAAACTCATAATCTAGCCATATTTTTTTGTACTTTTAACACCTTATCTTAACAGGCACTTAATAGTAAATGAAGTCAACGAAGTTATATGTATGTGAACTACCTATGCAAGTATATCTTTGATCAAATAGTATTTATTAGTCACCAATATAGACACTTAACTAGACATTAAACTAGTTCATTAACCAATCAATAATCGCCCAGAAAAATAACTTCCAAACAGGATCTTCTGCTGGTATATCAATAGGTAAATCAGAGCTTTCACCTGCCTTCAATGGTAAATCAAATGCTTGAGATTTGGACTGACTATCTAGCATAGGTAATACATCGATACCAATCTCAGTGGTCAGCTCATCGATACTGATCACATCGATGCGTTCTGACTCATCATTTGGGGCGTAATACACGCCTGCTTGATTGGTTGCTGGGAGATATACAGCTTTGAAGAAATGGCTAGGTACAAGCACACGATCAGCGAGCTGCTTGGTTTTTTTATCAGTAAATGCTACCCCTGTAATGGTATAGACCTCACCGTATTGCTGAGTCAAATATCGAGTCGCTGATTCGATATTACGCCAAGTATAACGGTTATTACGTGGTGACTGCGGAGCAATATTGGCTAAACTAAAGCTATCATACTGTTGGCTGCGATTGGCCATATTGGCATTGGGTGCTAACAGCCCGCGATCGTAGCCAGTTCCTGAGTAATCATAGAGTGAGGCACGTGCGAAGGCGGGTAGTTTACTCTCTTCATGGAAGCTATCTTCACGATCGATCTGCTTAGCTTGTTGTAGACGTGTGCGATCGAGATACTCTGCTGACCAAAGCGGTGTACGTGATACCCCCGAGTACATAACCGCAAAGCCCTCCATGCATAGCGCTTGTGTCTCTTTTTTTAACTTGGTATTGGTAAATTCAGGATAAACACCCCCATAAAAAGACTGGCTACACTGGGTCAAATCATCAGCGTGTGTCTGGGTGATACCCGTCGCGACAAGCAATACTGCCATCAGCGCACTATTCTTACATCCGTACTTAAGCCTACTAAAACTTATCATTCAACTTTCAACCATTTATACTTGCCGTTACATACTTACTATCCTAGCAGGCGCTTGCCAATAAAGAAAGATAGCGCGCAAGTCGTGACATTCTACATGGTATCCGCTATACTTAGGCGTTCAAAAAATGGTGAAGTGGGTGAGTGGCTGAAACCGCACGCCTGGAAAGTGTGTATACGTTCATAGCGTATCGAGGGTTCGAATCCCTCCTTCACCGCCAATCTTATAAAATCTTAGTTTTCCCACCTTGACCCAATTCCACTCATATACCAATTAAACCCTTTATAAATAACGCGTCTAGCGTTTTTTTTATGTCTGCTGTTTTCCCAACCCCACCCAACGTGACCCACCTATCACGTCGCTTGTGTTGGTCTATTCGTTGGTCTATTATTCATATAGACCGTAATTAGACCAACATTCGATCTAGATTTATACGCCTTAGACCAACATAATTGTCTTAACGCTTTGAATGTATAGCTCGTAGGTATGAGGAATAGACCAACATGTTAAGTGATACCAAAATTCGTAAGCTTAGACCAAGTGATAAGTGCATACCTTTGCGGCCTGACAAGTATACTGACAAGTATGGATTACAGCTTTTTGTGCGTAGCACGGGTACAAAATCATGGATAAGCGTTTATCGCTTTGATGGTAAGCAAAAAAGTATTACTCTTGGTACTTATCCCTTCATGTCCCTATCTCAGGCTAGACAAGCCAATACTGAGATCAAAGCACTGTTGGCTGACGGTATTGATCCAAAAAATAAAAAGCGGCAGGATAAGCTTGCCAATATTCATGCGCAAAAATTCAATGACTACGCATTAGATTGGCTTGCTGAACGACAACGTAACGTCAAGCCGCGTACTTATCAGCAAGACTATAACCGTATGCATAAAGACGTGTTATCACATTTTGAAGGCATCGCTTTAAAAGATGTAAGCTTTGAAGACTGCCGATCAATGGCAGACGAGATCGAAAAGCGTGTGAACAAGAATGGTGAACCACCACGTGAGGTTACCAGACGCACTATTGATTTGGTTGCTAATGTTTTAAAGCGTGCCAAACGCGAACGTATCATTGAGCAAAACCCAATCGATGATTTAAAGGCACTCTATCCTAAAGCCAAAAGCCAGCACATGAAGCATGTGGATATCCATGAGCTGCCTGCCCTACTCCAAGCTATCGAGGGCTACCATGGTCACGATCAGACTCGCTTAGGTATGAAATTCTTAGCCTATTCATTCTGTCGTACCATCGAGCTGCGTATGATGAAGTGGTCACATATCGATTTTGCCAATCGCTTATGGCGTGTTGATATTGATAACCTTAAAATTGCGCGTAAGCATGTCGTACCACTCTCAGATCAAATGCTAGCAGTGTTAGAAGAGATGAAAGCCATCACAGGGCAATATGAGTACGTGTTTTATCATACAGGCATGCATCAGCCATATAGTGAAGAGTTCATCAATAATGCGCTTGATATCTTAGGTTATGCTGGCAAACAAACAGGTCACGGCTTTCGTCACATCGCCTCTACCAATCTAAACGAGCTTGGCTATATGGGCGACGCGATCGAAAAGCAGATGGCGCATGATAAAAAAAGCAGCATTCGCGCGGTTTATAACCACGCGCAGCATTTAGAGGAGCGTCGTAAAATCATGCAGGTCTGGGCAGACTTTTTAGACCTATTAAGAGACACAGGCGAGGTCGTAGACTTTCAGACAGCAAAGCAGCAAATTGAGCAGTCACTGGCAAGTAAGCAACCAAACACATTACAAAACGCTGATAAACAAGATCTGATCAAAGCGCTATTAGAGCAAGGTATCACAGCTGATGAGCTGCAAGTCTACATTGAGAATAACTGATGTATTTAACTGTTAAGAAAAATTATTACAGCCGTCTATTAGCACTAATTTTCTTAAACGTAATAAATTCTGTATCATAATCAATTGAGCTACGTATAGGGCCAACTTAATATAAAACCATACAGTAGGACAGGGATAAAACTTTATAGCACTTGTTGGCTTAGACTCAGCAAGCTAGAAAAACCTATCCCTATATTAAGTCATAACTGATTATAATTTTCTGTATTAGTATCGGCTTTATCTTCAGCTGGTTTTCTATTACTTACTTTAGGGTAAAATGGTTGAACTTCTTGTTTGGGTGTAATAGTCTCAGCTGGCACCTCTTCATTATCGTATCTCGATTGATCAACTGGATCTGCATCATAATCGCTACTTAACTCTTGCTTATCTTTAGTTAGAAAAGTGTCTTCAGAAATGACCTCTCTCTCAGTATGTTCGCTTGGCAAGCTGGAGGGCTTCTCTAGAGTTATCTTATCGAAAGCCTTATATTGATTAGGAAAAGATGGGGACAGCTTAATTTCTTGATTTCGTATCTGACTGTAAGCAGATTCAACTAAGTCATTTAACACTTCACGCTGTGTCTTACCACAAGCCTTAGCAAGATACTTTAGGTTTTTCTTATTGTCGCTTGTGAGATCTATACCCTGATTTTTCTTGATTTTATTGCGATCACGCCTTTGCTTCGAATTCCAAACGTCTTCCATATTACTAATAAAGAGGCCTCTATTATCAGCCGTTTCTCTGTCTACAACGTCGCCATCTTTGTAAAGCCAATAGGTATCGAACATCCAATAATCAAGTGATGCCAGTATGTGACAAAGCCGCATAGCTGTATCTGTTTCTTTAAATTTAATAGTGCCAGAACAAATTAAAGCCTGTTGGCACCCAGCCTTATTAATGTGTATTTTTCGTCCTCCGTTCTTTTTTTTATTCTCTTTATTTATTTTCAAGTTGTTAAGATCATGCATTTTATTCATGTATTGATACATATGGTTTATCTTAACCCTACCGCCATTATTAGTAAGCCATCTAATATCTTTCGAATTTACTTGGCTGAGAAGGTAAGTGTCTTTTAGTAATTCTAAAGTTATCTTTTTCAATGCAACTTGTGAGTCGCTATTTCTCTCAACAATTTTTTTATTCGAAATTAGCAGCTTTCTATTAAAAATAACATCATGAATAAAAATTGATATATCAGATTCTGTGATGATGGATTCACTTGAGTTGATAGTATTTCTTAACACCATCTTTAACCACAGTGCAGCTCTTGTATCGTCGTAAAACCAATTGACGTATGACAAAGGAATACTGTTTTCAGCACTGACTTCTAAAAATGTATTTAAACTTCTAGCGCTGTAGCGTCGCTCTTTTAAAATCCTTATTAACTGTAATTTACAAAAGGAGTCATTTTTCAATACAGTTCCTGTTGATAGTTGACCACGCTTTCTCAACTCAGAAAGGCACCAATACACATTGTAGACGCTAAGAGCATTTACCTTTTTTTCAATATACTCTTCTTCCTTTATCAAAATCTCGCTACTATTTCTACGCACATTTCTCATTATTTATCTCAATATAATAATTAAAAGTAAATTATTTTTTATTAATTCTCTATTATTAAAATACCATTATTTACGTCAGAGAAACATCGTTAAAACGTCATTAAAACGTCGGTATAACTTTAGCACGTTGTAGGAATTATATATGCTTTAGCTAGTAGATTATTATAAAGTAACATCAATGACGATCAGCTAACTCTATCTTCACCTTCTTCCCTAAAACACAGCGAATTACTGTGTTGTGATTTTCATAAACCCAACGCTGGCTTACACAAATCCTGCCTTTGGATACTCATGAAGAGACGGTACGATAATATAAGTTATATTAGGTACTATTTAACTAAGGCGGATGCTATCCGCACTGAACAGTAAAAAAATACACAACCCTATGAATATATGTAGCACCCATTCAACTTTATATTCATAGGAAAGCAAGCCATGATCTACTCACCTGTTAATCACTCACAGCTTATCTCTAACGTCGACAGACTGGTTAGAGATGTACTGTTCGGTACGATCAGTTTTCAACAAATCAAAAGTCGATTGAACGAGTTCTATTACTCGTTCATGATTAGCTTTGATCCTGAATTTAAATATTTAAAACCAATCCAAGCATTTATAGAAAGCACTAATATAATTGTTGGTGATGCTTATCCTTATAACGTATTTTGGGATAATGAAAAGACAGTACAATTTATTCGGTTACTGTCAGGTTATGAGAAGGTGATCAAGAAAGATTACAGCGCGTGGCGTTATCAGAGTAATCAAAATGGCAAAAACTTAGAGCTTAATATCAGAACCCTCATATCAGACCATTCAAGATTGTTGTTTGTTCGAGTGGATTTAAAATACATACAAGAGATCAGTCATCACATTACCATTCGTGATTTTGACTTTCATATGAAAAAATTAAGAGACGCCATTCATAATGGCGATACTTGTTTTACGCATTTACTTAGCTATGCTTGGTCATTAGAACATGGTGGAAAAAATGGTGGCTTTCATTGTCATCTGCTGCTGATCTTTGATGGCGCAAAACATTACAAGGACAACTATTTGGCTGATCAAGTGGGACAAAAATGGCGAGATATTACTGAAGGCGTTGGCTATTGCTTTATCTTAAATACTAAAAATCATAAAGAAGGTCTTGCACGCCGCGGCATACTTGGTATCGGGATGATTCATCGTAATAACATGCAAGAAGTTGAGAATGCGGTTAATGCTGCTTTGTATTTAACCCGTCCTGATAAGCCTGATGGTAGCTATCAACGTCTTAAAGTGTCTTTACCGAATATGAATACCTTTGGGCAAAGCATGACTCACTAGCTCGGTAAGAGGGGTGTTTAATAAAGCCACAGCATAGATATCCCTTAATATCAAAATAATCTCAGATATACAGTATCCCCACGAGATGAGATAAGGAGCCATCGCGATCTTATCCGTCTATCCCTCAACGCCTAATTAAGGTCTGCTTTTAGCAGGCCTTTTTTATGCGCCACTATCAAGGAGATGCTATGAAACCTATCTGCCCCAACTGTCATTCAGCACACGTTATAGAAAATACGGATACCAACATGCAAAGCATGTCAGAGCATCTGTGCTCACCCAAACTCTTAGTCAGTCTGGGTGTGAGCGTCTGCAAGTATTACAAGATTAATCCGATGATTGGCATGGTTGCAGGCGGTGCTATTGCCACCGTGATCAATCTGGCACAACAACGGCTGATGCAGCCGCCATTACTGAAAGCGGCTATCCTGCCGCGCTATCTTTGCAGTACCTGTCAGCATACCTTTAGCATCTGACATCCTCATTTATTTACTCACTCAATTATCAAAGCGTTTAAACAATCAATATTAAAAGGAATATCAGCATGGCACATTTAATAGAAAGCATGGCATACGTTGGCGAAACCCCTTGGCACGGTTTAGGTAATGAGCTTTCCCCCAAGCAGCCTATTGAAGTCTGGGCACGTGAGGCTGGGATGAATTGGCGTATTGAATCATCGGATGTGAGCTACATGGCAACCAACGATAAAGGCCAAAACCTAATCATGCCTTATGACAATAACAAGGTACTGTACCGTAGTGACACCCTAGAGCCACTATCGGTAGTTAGTCAGCGCTATCAAGAAGTCCAACCAAGTGAGATCTTAGAGTTTTACCGTGATCTGACTGAACAAGCTGACTTTGAATTAGAGACCGCAGGGGTGTTAAAAGGAGGTCGCAAGTTCTGGGCACTCGCTCGTACGGGACAATCCGCGACACTACGTGGCGGTGATGTCAGTCATGGCTATCTACTGCTAGCAACCGCTTGTGATGGTACGCTTGCCACCACAGCACAGTTCACCAATATTCGCGTGGTTTGTAATAACACCTTAGCGATCAGCCTTGCGAACGGTAATGGCGGTGTGGTGAAAGTACCGCATAGCACCACCTTTGATGCAGAGAAGGTCAAGCAGCAATTAGGCGTATCCGTCAATCAATGGAATGAGTTCAGCTATGAGATGAAGCAATTGACCAATAGGCGAGTCACGCAAGCAGAAGCGGCCAACTATTTAAACCGCGTGTTTAATGATGTTAAAGATGATGGTCTTATTCTGTTTAATACGGCCAAAAAAGAAAGAGATGCCATCCCGAATGCTAAAGCGATGAATCAGGTGATGACGATGTTTAATGGCCAAGGGCGAGGTGCTGGCCTTGATTCAGCTAAAGACACCGCTTATGGCTTATTAAATGCGATGACAGAATTTGTTGATCATGAACGCCGTGCCATGTCGCAAGATCATCGCCTTGACTCTGCCTGGTTTGGTGCTGGTGCTAAGCTTAAAGACAAAAGCTTAGATGAAGCGCTACGCTTGATTGCCTAGTCGCTTAGACAATCTGATCTAATGAATCAACCACGCCTTTGCGCGTGGTTTTTTTATGCCGTCAATTAAGCAAGGCACATTTACAGATCACCAAGAATAAACTTAATAAAGGAGTTCACCATGAACCTGATCGCATTAAATCATATAAACACGACTCAGCTAAAACCTAAACGTTCAGTCATGACAGGCAAAGCGTCCCGAACCGCTAAATCTAAAACCAAGGTCAAACCAGTAGAAATCACGCTAAAGCAAAATAAAACTGCTCAACCAAAGACATCAACCACGCCTAAGCGTTTGGTCAATACCAAAGACTTAAGCCGTGAAGATTGGCTACAAGTACGCAGACAAGGAATTGGCAGCTCCGATGCTGCTGCCGCTTGTGGTATCCACCCATACTTGTCCATGCTTGAGCTATGGATGATCAAGACAGGACGCATGAGCTCAAACATTGATGCTAGTGGTAATAACGGCATCGAGGGTTACTCGCCCCTGTACTGGGGCAATACGCTTGAACCCATGGTAGCGAAATACTACCAAGAGCATACAGGCAATAAGGTTAGGCGTGTCAATGCTGTCTTGCAGCATCCTGATCCTGATAACGCCTTTATGCTGGCGAATTTAGACTATGCCATCACTACTAATGATGAGGTTCAGATTTTAGAGTGTAAAACCGCTGGTGAACATGGTACCAAGCTGTGGCGTGACGGCGTGCCTTTGTATGTGACCTGCCAAGTACAACATCAGCTGGCGGTGACTGGCAAACAAGCTGCTCATATCTGCGTACTGCTGTGCGGACACGAGGCTAAGATTTATAAGGTTGAGCGTGATGAGCGTTTAATCGAGTCTATCATGGAGCATGAGCGTCTGTTCTGGCAATACGTAGAAACAGACACTCCGCCAACCCCTGATCATAGCGAGTCAGCAGCAAGAGCATTAAAACAGCTGTATCCAACGCCTAAACCATCAAGCAAGGTTGATCTACGAGGCGATGACGGGGCCAACAGGTTGTTTGAGCAACTCTTAAACTACCGCGCATCCATGGAAGACATCGAACAGCGTCATGATCAGGTTAAGCATCAGCTGCAAACGCTTATCAAAGACAATGAGGTCGCTGTGTTTGATAAAGGGGCTATTTCATGGAAGCGCTCGAAAGACAGTGTCGGTCTTGATAGCAAAGCGGTTATCAAAGCGCATCCTGAATTGCTCATACAGTTTAGTAAAACCAAGCAAGGTAGTAGACGCTTTGTCATTCTTAATGACTAAGCCATCAGTCACTTAATCATCAACGCAGCAATCAACCAGTTAAAGCGAATCAAGCAAGCGCATAAAGCCCACCTGAGATAGGTGGGCTTTTTTATGGCTCATCAAAACACATAAGGAATATCACCATGATTAAAGGTCTCACGATAACCCCGCCCGTACTCGGTCGTATCAGCATTGGTCGTGTCATTGAAAAAGATGGCAAACGTCTGCCTGCCAAAGACGATCAATTCACCATTACCAGTCAAGTTCAAAACAAGGATGGCTGGATCAATCATCCACTCGATGCAAAGCTGCGTGCAAATAACGACGGTAAGCTCAGACAGATTCCCGTACGTATGTTGTTTAACGATCCTGAGCTAAACCTTCGTGCTGAGTACACGCTGTTCGATAGACAGACAGGTCGTCCATTATGTGTGGGTGACGGTGAGCAATGTCAGCGCAGAACCAATAATGGTGTCGAGCAGCTTCCTTGCCCATCACCTGATCGCTGTCCATTGGCACAAGGCGGGGCTTGTAAGCCGTATGGCAGACTGTACGTGAATCTGTCTGAAGACGATGAGCTCGGTACATTTATCTTTCGGACGACTGGCTTTAATAGTATTCGAACGCTTGCAGCAAGGCTTAGCTACTTTGCGGCGGTATCCGGCAACAAGCTGTCATGTTTGCCACTGCAACTCACGCTTAGAGGTAAGAGCACGACGCAAAGCTATCGCACGCCGATTTACTTTGTGGATTTAACGCTGCGTGATGATGTGACGCTTAAACAAGCCGTACAAGATGCACAGGCAATTGATAAAGAGCTTAGCGAACACGGCTTTGATCAAGCGGCATTAGAGGAAGCTGCTAAACAAGGTTATGTCAATTCCTGCTTTGAGATTGATAGCGATGGTCTGATGGATGTAGCTGAAGAGTTTTATCCAGTAGAGACAGATGAGGCCAATAGCAGTCCTCAAGGTGGGTCGAAAAATAGTGTTGCTCCCTACAATGTCGGTAATATTGAAAGAAGTCTAAGGGAGAGTGTGACAGCTATAAGTTAAAACAGTGGTAAGGATAGACGGCATAAGAAAAGAGTTGATTATTCAGCTCCTTTTTATGTTGCATATCTGGCCAATCATTGGACTACATGGGATGCCGTAAAAAAATATGGGACTCCGTAACTGTATGAGAAGAAAGATTCTCATTAACTTACAAAGGAGATATTCATGGAACAGTTAAATGCGAACACACAACAAAACGTATCAACAGCTAGCGCTTTACAGATACCTCGCATGATACCGCTCAAGCAAGTAATGCATTATACAGCGCTTAGTAGTACTACGATTTATGAGATGGTCAATAAAAAATCTGATCGTTACGATCCAACATTCCCTGTTCAAGTGAAGTTATCAAGGGGACGTGTAGCATGGGTTGAGAGTGAGATTGCAGATTGGATTGAGAGTAAAATGGCTGATCGGATTCACTGATCAAGGATAGAAAATAAGCCGCACTACGCGGCTTATTTTTTTGTCTTCTTTTTAATCCCATATTTTAGTAGCATGCTATATAGAACATAGCTGTAATTATGAGTATAAAACGAGCAGACACGGACTTTTACTATGGATTTAAGACAAGAAATAGCCTTAGATATTGCTGCTGCATTGTCTAAAAGCCACTCAAAAAAAAATTACCAAGCAGACTATCAGATATATGCAAAGTTTCGATACTGCTCTAGATATGGGCTATCTCAGAAATTTATGGGATGATGTCTGCTATCAACGTCAAAAAGAGCAAGCTCCTTTCTGGAGTTACTATGACGATATGATTCTACAGTCTGTCTCATCAAAGCTTGAAAAACTCAGTCAGCATGAGATCTATGCTATATGGCTACAAGATCCTAATTTATACTATCAATTAGACGATATAGATATTGGCAAAGAGCATATAGATAAAAGCCCACCTTACTGCGTAGATGATATATCACGATACATCATGAACGAATATATTTACAGAGAGGCAGAGAGCTGGCGGAATGACAGACTTAGACAACTACTAGGTTACTTTTAAAGTATTCTAGGTAGCCAAACCTAGCTAGGTTTAGCTATTCTTAGCTGTTTTTAGCTATTCTTAGCTATTTGGAAGATGCCAAGACCAACCTTCAGAAACGACTAAACCATCACGGCGCATCTTCTGCAATAGATTACGCACCTTATTTTTACGCTGCTTATCATCTAGTACTTGTGGCAACTTATTAGCCAGCATCTTATCAAAGTCAGCTAGTCTACCTCGTTCAAACGTCTTGAGGTACCCTATAATCAAGCTTTGATAATGCATGTCATCTAAGCCGCGCATCTGCATATACTCCGCCTGCTGCTCAGTATGCTTGGCAACATCAGCGGCGATAATATAGCTATTTTTGCGCCCTTCTATCAATGACTTTTTACGTAGCGTATCAGCTTCGTTTTCAGTGATCGCCTGCCCCTTTTGCACTTTATCAAGCGCTATAATATCGTGTAGTGTGAGATTATCTACGCTTGCTAACTGCTTGGCGTACTCTTGATCAAGCACTTTACCTGTAAACTTCACGCCTACTCTTTCACGGGTTAAGTCATAATCTGGCAATGGGAAAAAACGCTTAGACTGAATCTGATACATTTTTTTGATACCGCTACCGATGGTGTCCATCATGTTTAGACTGACCATGGCGTTAACCAAAAATGGATTACGATAGCTCGCTTCAGGCGCATCTTGTAGCAAGACGTTCTCGATAGTCTTAGGAATAAACTCCCCACTGTTTTGAAAAATCAGTGTTGAGTCTTCTTTTTCAACTACAGTAATACGTCCGCCCAGACGATAGTCTTGATGACCAATAGCATTACTTAATGCTTCACGGATGATATAGGGATCATACTGCTGCACCTCTTCAGGAAACAGCGTACCAGCAGGCATGTAGCGGTAATTGAGATTGCGAATTTTGTTATATACCTCGTCTAAGGCTAACAAAAACGGTGGTTCAAAATGTTGATAGTCTTTTTCAATACCATCAACGCCCTTTAGAATCCAAGTGATATGCGCTTGCGCTGGGCTCAAAAAATACGTGGACTCATAACGCCCCAATAAAATAATCGCTGTATTAGTGATCTGACCACGAATGGTAATTTTAGCTTTATTCAAAAAGGTAATGTCATCCCATTCTTGAATATCTTCAACCAAACGTTTGTTTTTATCAGCAAAGACTTGTCTAGCAACAGCAATGGCTTTAGGATCAAGGTCGTCAAGCGTTGCCTCATGGCAAATCTCGGCACTCCAGTCATCCGCTCGATTTTGCCACAGCTTACGGCTTTGATCAGGATAATGCTTAAGTGGTTTTGTGAAGCTACCAATACGAATATAAGGCTCATGTAAAAAGCTAATGGGCATATCTGTGGCTGCTGGAATTTCGAACAGCACCACCGCTTTACCATCAATCTGTAACTCATGAATTGTGAAATGAATTTTAGGACTTAAACGGCTAACCAACCAATGCTCTAAGTCTTCGTTGCCTTTGGCTTTTTTTGTCTTTGGGCTGAAGCTTGTACCAACGATATTATGCGTGCCATCCTCTACGCCAAACACTAAATAGCCAAATTTCTTGCCAGACAAACAAGCACCATTGGCAAGCGCAGATATACGCTTACCAATCTCATCAGAGCTATGAAAGTTATGCTTAAACTCAAGCCACTCTTGTTCGGTAGGCTGTTGAGTTAGGCTTAGGATAAGGCTTTGATAGTGATCGGGCATAGTAAGATACTATATCTAGTTAAAAAGAAGGTATATTGAGTCTATTTGAACGGTATGATCTGCTTATTTAGTTTAAACTAATTTGTCCATTTTCCAAGTAGCCATTTATAAAACTGAATATAAAAAGTCTCAAACATAGCTGGAATGACCCATGCAAAAAAACCTCACTTACAAGTGAGGTTTTAAATAACTACCTGCAAGATCCTTATTTTTTTGTGTCACTACTACTGAATGTACCAAGTGGCCTACCTTTTGGAAAATCTTGATCTGTCAAACCTTGCTTACCCATTTCCTGAATTTCATCATTTTCCTTTTGTTGATCAGCATCATTTAGTTCTTCAGCATCATCGTCATGATCGTCATGATCGTTACCATATGGGTTACCCATCATACTTTCCTTACATTCATTAAGTAAGAAAATAGTATCGAACGATTAATTCATTCTTTCAAGTAAATTTTCAATATTTTGTCTGGGAATGTAGATCATTATGCAATTCGATACTTTTCCAAAATAAAACATTAAATTATCTAGCTCTAAACTTCACTCATTCAGATAAAGCTCAGCCATACCATCAAGCCTAGCTTTCACCTCTTTCCAGTTCGGCATGACTTGCGTTAATAAGCGCCAAAAGTTTTCGCTATGGTTGTGTTCGGCTATATGACAGAGCTCATGCAGTATCACGTAGTCAATGCATTCCTTTGGTGCTTTTACCAAATGTGGATTAAGTATTAGATTGCCTCTAGTAGAGCAGCTTCCCCACTGCTTTTTCATGGTTATTAATTTTATTGAAGGACTATTTTTAACCCATGAAGCCTTATATATCAAGGCTTCAAGCCTCTCTCTAGAGATCGACCTAAATTTATTTTTATACCATTCATCAATAAGACGTTTAACTAAGAAAGCTCGTTTTTCAGCGTCTAATTCAGAATCACTTTCAGACAACCCTACATTCAACTTACCGCGACTAAGCTTCACAGTGCTGTTGGTTACATCGGCAGTTTCTGCATTGGTTATCACTTTTAACACATAACGACGGCCTAGATAAAACTGGGTTTCGCCGCTGACATAACGCTTGGGCAATACATGATCTTGTTGCTTGGCAAAGTCTTGTAGGTTTTGCCATATCCAGCGAGCACGTTTCATCATCGCATCGTGTATCACCTCATCGCTGGCATCGACAGGTGCGGTAGCAACCACACGCTGATCAGGATGTACTTTAATGACCACTTTTCGAGGCTTGGTCTTTTTAGCAATGAGCTTGTCACTTTTAGACCTGTTTATCTTTTCTTTATAAGTTACTTCTTTACGCACAACTTCATAGTCAATTTTATCTTGACCATAATAAAACACACCATTCTCAGTCATTACCTACTACCCTCTTACTGCTCTTAGGCTACTTATCTCTTGAAAGTCCAAGACGGGTAATCTTTAGCACTTCCTCAATAAGCTGTTGCGCTTTATCGATACCCAAATCCATAAATAACATTGGCAGCAATTTGACACTAATAGCATTCTCAATTTCTGCTGGGTTAATAGAATACTCAGCCACGGCTGTCTTAACGATACTATCAATCTCAAAGGCGTAATCGACTAGCTTGGCGTTATCTAACTCTTTATCTATCAAGAAATCAGTATCAAATAAGTGCTTAAACAGACCAAAATACGCCTGAGCATGTTTGTTTAATTTACCACTATCATCGACAAACGCATTTGGTACATCAGCGACATCACGGTCTTTAACGGCTTGCTCAAAGTCAGCAAACATCATGTACTGCTTTACTGGTGCATCGAACATGGCTTTAGCATCAGCAATCGCTTGTTTGAGCAATTTAGAAAAATACTCTTGAGCATAGGGATCATCAGCCAAATCCTGCTCAATCATCTTGGTGACACGACCAGTGATTTTATCCGTTTGGTTACGGGCTTCATCATCGCTTAATTCTTCAGGCTTAATATCCTTACCTAAGTTGCCAACCAAGTAAGCACCTTTTGCCTCACGAACCTCAAGTCCAGCGATGTGCTTATCGAGTAAGCTACGAATATCCGCTTCGTACTCATCGTAATCGATGGTCTCATCAGCATCCTCGCGCACTTGCTCACGTAGATTGATAAAGGCTTTTAGATCCTGTTTATAACAATCACGTTTACTATCAAACGACTTATCCTCAAAGAAAGACGCTGATTGCAGCGCAATTTTCATAGCGTTAGAAAATGCGGTTAAAGCTGCATAAAAGTCATCACGGTCTTTGAGCTTGGTATCGACTACCCTGCCATCGATTTCCTGCATCTTTGGTGCAAGCACCTGCCTTAGCGCTTGTCCGTCTTGTTTGTTTTTCACTGATGAGAATATTGCCCACAGTTCGCTATGCAGTCTGGGTAACTGCTTATACTCGGTATCCATCGCGTTATACAAACCTTTGAGGTCTTCGATATCGAAGCCACCTTGCGTACGTTCTGCTAAGTCTTGGTATCTCTCAATGGTAATATCTAGCTCTTTTAAGATGCCGCGATAATCAATCAAATAACCAAAGCGTTTTTTCTCATGCAAGCGGTTTACCCGTGCAATTGCCTGAATCAGGTTGTGCTGCTTTAAGGGCTTGTCTATATACAGTACGGTGTTTTTTGGCTCATCGAAGCCCGTTAGTAGCTTATCAACAACGATCATAATGTCAGGACCATCATCTTGACCAAAGGCTTCTATAATGGCTTTGGTATAGGCCTTTTCATCACCACCATATTGATTGGCAACATTGGCTTGCCACCAGTTCTGGACAATATCTTTTGATTCGCCATCGACGGTGTCATGCCCCTCACGGGTATCCGGTGGCGACATGGCAACCACTGAGGTCACTTTGCCAATCTGATCTAATGCCATTTTATAACGGATAGCTGAGGCTTTAGAGTCACAAGCCAGTTGACCTTTTAGGTGCTGCTGTTTAAAGTTTTGGAAATGATCAGAGATGTCATGAGCGATCAGCTCAATACGTCCTTCAACCTGATAGATTTGACCTTTTTGAGAGAACTTACGTTTAAGGTCAGTCTTTTGATCATCGGTAAGCTTTTGAGTAATACGGTCAAACCATGCATCAATGGCTTGATCATTGGTATTCAATTCAGGGATACGCTCTTCATATAAGAGTGGCGTGACCGTTTTGTCTTTGACCGCTTGCTGCATGGTGTACGAGTGAATGATGCTACCGAATTTGTTTTCGGTCTTATCATCTTTCAGCAGAGGCGTACCCGTAAAGGCAATAAAGGCAGCGTTTGGCAGGGCTTGTGCCATACGGATATTATTCTCACCATTTTGGCTACGGTGACCTTCATCCACCATAACGATGATGTTTGGGCTGTCGTTGTAGCATTCATCATACTTAACGGCTGAGCCAAACTTATTAATAATAGAGAAAATAACGCGCTCATTACCGTGACCGATTTGCTGCGCCAGACGGCGACCAGAGGTAGCCATAGCACCGGACTTATCACGATCGGATAATACACCACCAGATGCAAAGGTTTTACTAAGCTGAGTTTCTAGATCGACACGGTCGGTGACAACAATGACGCGGCACTTCGCGAGCTCCTCTAACCAAATAAGTGCTTTAGAGAAAAACACCATAGTGAAAGATTTACCACTGCCTGTGGTATGCCAAATGACACCGCCCTCACGACTGCCCTTCTCATCAAAGGTACTAATACGCTCAATCAAAGCTTTAATGCCAAAGACTTGCTGATAACGAGCAACAATTTTGCCAGCCTTTTTGTCAAACAAGGTAAACATGCGCGTCATCTCAAGTAGACGCTGTGGCTGTAAAAGGCTGATGATTAAGCGGTCTTGGTCGGTGACAGCTAGATCACCGCCAGCAATCAATGATTTATATTCATCTTTGATAGAGGCAGAACGATGGCTAAACAAATTCTCAATCTGCTCATCGCTGAGCGTTTGGTTTTTTATACGGGCAAACTCAGGCTCAGAGATTTCTTCTTCGACCCATTTCGCCCAAAATTTCCTAGGTGTACCGCAAGTAGCATACAGACCGTCATTACCGTTAACCGCAAGTAATAACTGGCTATAGGCAAATAGGTTTGGAATAAATTTCGGCTTTTGATTGCGAATATGCTGGGATACCGCTTGGGCATTGGTCGACTGCCCCTCTCTACTCGAATCAGGGCGCTTAGCTTCGATCACTGCCAGCGGTAGACCGTTCACGAAGCAAACGATATCAGGAATGACATTACCTGTGCCCTCAGTATTCTGTACTACCATCTCTTCAGTAACGTGAAAGCTATTATTATCAATATTATTCCAATCTATCAGAGCGACGGTCTGCGAGGTTTTTTTACCATCGATGAACTCAGTCACGGTCACGCCGTATAGCATGGCGTTATATAGCGCCTCATTAGCGAGCTGCAAGCCTAAGTTCATGGCTGGGTTTAGCTCGTGCATGATTTTATCAATAGCACTGTCTGATAGGTAATGCGGTGTGCCTTCAAACATAAAAGTCTGTTTGGTTAAAAACGCACGCATAATGGGTAGCAATACCACTTGGTTGGTGGCTTTGTTTGTAGCCACTTTTGAGCGCATGGCGATGCATTGGCTCGGCGGAATAAACTCATAGCCGAGCGTATTGAGCAATGCTAAGGCAGGAATTTTTGAGCTGAATTCTTCGGCGAAGTTGATGCTAGGGTTGGTCATATCTGCCTACCTTGATTACATTGCTCATAATCTAATTTTATTACATCCGATAAGGGCGTAAATTTTGGATTCAAAACGACTTCTCCTTCGCCAGTTCTCATCCAAAAAATATCAGAATTACTTACAGTAGTTTTGATAACAACTCGATCTTCTTTATCAAATCCATAGTGGTTAAAGGCGAATACTTTTGCCGTATCAAAATCAGTAGTCCAAGACTGCCTATCCCTATAGCTCTTATCTTCAAATGATTTTAAAGAACATCCTCTGTATACAGTCAGCTTGGCTGGTTGTTCAGGATAACTGTCTATAGGCGAAGATATTACTACTATAGGAAACCAATCATTTTCACCACGATTTACGTGTTCATAAATACCTTTATATGCCTCTAGCTTTTTCAAAATATTAAGCTGTTCAAAACAGCTAAACATTGCATCCATAAATTCATTTTGCTCATCAGTACCATCTTCGTAAAAATCAACATCCTTACTAAATGAAGAAGATACTTTTGAAACCATTAGCATATTAGAAAGCAATCCATTTGCTGTTACCTTAAAGCTGTCATCAAAACTATCGTACTTCTCAAAGAAATGCTTCATCTCAATCTGCATCTCATTTTTTAAGCAATCTAGCACTGCTGGTGGAAGCTCAACTTTACTCATTTGGCATTACCTCTAGCAAAGAAAAACCGCCAAGGTTACGCGTTACCCAAAGGGCAGTAAGCGTGGCGGTTATATGGAGTACTGCCTAATCGATAGTGGCTATCTTATAATACTTGTAATAGTCCGACATCATCATAGGCCGACTATATTGAAATCGTAATCGATCACAACCTATCAAAGATAGAACCTTTGTTAGGAGTAAAAAACTTCTCATAAAACTTAGTAGCGTAATCATCAGTCATACCAGCAATAAAATCACAAATTACTCGCATCTGAGCTGCCTCTTGATCTTCTACTGGCAGATTTTTCATAGAATCTTTCCAAATTACTTTGGTAGACTGGGGCAGGAACCTCTCAGGATCTTTAGCCAAAACTTGAAACAACTCTATAACTAGCTTTTGTCCTTTGAACTCAAGCTGTTGAACATTCACATCCTTGATGACGACCTCATATACAATTTTAAAAATATGTTCTCTTAACTCTTCCACTTCTTTTTTTAGCTTAACCTCAAGACCTAGTAATGCATTTTTACAGTTGGAACCATTCTCAACTATTTCAGCATTAGTTATCATAAGGTTAACTAGACGACCAATCGCATCTTTTCTTTCATAACTTTCATCACCGAAAAGCTTTCTAGTTATGCAATCAAAGTTGGATTCTTTTTCTACTCTTTCATTTTCTAGGTTTTCAACAATATCGAACAAGCTGTTACTATCATTGAAATGCTCTTGCCATTGCTCTCGACTGATCATCCCTAGAGAAAGTGCATCTTCTAAATCATGTAAGCTGTAAGAAATATTATCTGCCAAATTCATGATCGTACAATCTAAAGATTTAAAACGTGTGCATTGATGTTTATCTTTTTTGGGTTCAAAAGCAGTAAACTTATTAACGTCTTCTCCATCGAAGCCTTCAAATATAAATTCTACAATGTCTTCATCTACATCGTAATAACACTTAGGTGGCTTTTGTGCGTCCGCTTTGAACAGCCAGTAAGGGACATCAGGATTATTTTCAGACCCATAAAAACCATCATTTACTAAGCTGCTATATGCAGCAGGATACTTCAAAACACCTAATAGCATTCGTCTTGTAGGGTTTAAGCCGTGATTTTCGGTGTACTTATCTAGCTTACCAAGAATTCGCAGAGTCTGACCATTGCCTTCAAAACCGCCATATTCGCGCATACAGTAATTCAGCGCTACCTCACCACCATGTCCGAAAGGTGGATGACCGATATCATGTGCTAGACAAATAGCTGTAATCAAAGACATATCGGGTAAGATGTCTTGATAACTTTCATACTTTTTACGTAAGAACTGAACGATACCTCGACCAATTTGAGCTACTTCCATAGAGTGAGTTAACCGAGTGCGATAAAAGTCACTTTCTCCCAAACCCAACACTTGAGTTTTGGATTGTAGCCGTCTAAAAGCAGCTGAATGTATTAGACGCGCTTCATCTCTATCAAATTGACTCCTGACATCATCTGAGCGATATGGCTGATATTTTCTTCTTGCTTCCATTTTTTCTTTCAAGACATCATCAATCATTTTTACGCTTCTTTTGAATAAACTTTATCCAAGTATCGTTTATATTACTTATATAAGCAAACCATTGTTTGCACTAAACCACCACCCGCTTCTTACCCGTCAACAACTGCTGCATCAGCGCCTTTTTCTCTTGCTGCAAATCGGCAAGCTGCTGCTCAAGCAACCCAATCTCTTTATCGGCATTGGTTAACACGGTGGCAATTTTTTGTTGTTCTTTGAGATTCGGTACTATGAATTTTACCTTTTCAAAACTCGTCTTATTTAATATAGGCAAGGCTGTAGTTCCTGCCCAAGCTAATAATTTATGAGTGTTAAACTCTATTAGATAATAAAAAAACTCGTTTGAATTTTTTTTATTAATTACTACAGAATTAATTTGTTGATTGGTAGCTAAATCTTCATTAGCTATCGCATTCTTACCTATAGATGCTATACAAGTGACTAAAACACTTCCTTTAGGAACGATTCTAGCTTTAGTCGCTCCTGATTCTGTTAGTTTAACTTTAGTATTTGATACATACTTTCGCTTAAAATCCTCGGCTGTAGCCCAAGATATACTGCCATCATAATTACTGGAATCATTTTTTGGCGGAGTGTTACCAGTAATCACCTTACCGAAAGATGATACTGTTGCATCCTTCCACTCTCCCTCAAACCTTTTCCCCGACTCATCAAGCAACCGCTTTTTACCCGTCAGCAATTGCTGCATCAAGGCTTTTTTCTGCTGGGTACTATTCTCAATTAAACGCTCGGTCGTGCTAATCGCTTTATCCCAAGTGGATAGGATTTTGGCGATCTTTTGTTGTTCTGGGAGAGGAGGAATATTTATTTTAATCGTATCTAAATCAGTACGATTTATTTTCGGCATTCCTGTACGCATGGACATTGAAACCGCAGTGCTATAAAACTTTGGCCCTAACATATAGTAAAATAAGTAGTCAGCAAATAATCCTTCTTTAGTCCATATTGGGTACATATCTGCGCTACAAACACCATCAAAATCAGGTCTACAAACTTTATTAAGATTAGGACGGATCTTGGAATAAACTATAGATTCTCTGTCAAACTCATACTTTCCAGATATTAGTCCTAACTCGGAACATTGTCTGACGTTCTTTATTCGACCAGTATCAGAAGTAACATTCTCTGGCCCAATATGCCACATTGAAGAATAAGGCTCTTCTCTAGGGTCAACCTGTCCATTACCAACAAACGCAACATCTTCAAAGCTTTTAACCTCCCATCCCTTAGGCACCATAACCCAACTCCTTTAAAAACCCTGCCATCTCAGTTTCTAGTGCATCGAATTCAGCTTTTAACTCAAGACGCTCAGTACGCACCGCGTCCAAATCAATCTCCGCCTCTTCCTCAAAGGTATCGACATAGCGTGGAATGTTTAGGTTAAAGTCGTTTTCTTTAATCTCATCGAAGCTCGCTAGATACGCGTATTTATCAACACTTTCTCGCGATCTATAGGTCTCGATGACTTTAGCAATGTTATCTTCAGTCAGCTGGTTTTGGTTCTTACCTGATTTAAACTCATTGCTGGCATCAATAAACAGTACCGTGTCATCGGTTTTATTCTTTTTAAACAGCAAAATAGCCGCTGGAATCCCCGTGCCAAAGAACAGCTTTTCGGGTAAGCCAATCACCGTATCAAGCAGGTTTTCTTCGATGAGTTGCTGGCGGATTTTGCCTTCACTCGACGCACGGAATAGCACGCCATGCGGTACGACCACACCCATGCGCCCAGTAGCAGGTTTGAGCGTTTCGATCATATGACTGATAAAGGCATAGTCGCCCTTAGTCTTGGGTGGTACACCGCGATGGAAGCGACCATAGGGATCGCTGCTGGCATCGTCATGACCCCATTTATCCAGTGAAAACGGCGGATTGGCGGTCACCACATCGAACTGTAATAAGTGCTTGCCATCCTTGTCGAGTAGCAGCGGATTACGGATGGTATCGCCCCACTCGATACGGTGGTTGTCCTCACCGTGTAGGAACATATTCATCTTGGCCAGTGCCCATGTCGAGCCAATGGCTTCTTGACCGTATAGCGCATACTTCTTAGAGTTTGAGTTTTTGCGTACCATCGCCCCACACTTAATGAGTAGCGAGCCTGAACCACAGGCAGGATCACATATCTCATCACCTTCGACAGGCTCAAGGATAGTCGCTAGTAAATTCGATACTTCAGGCGGTGTATAGAACTCACCAGCCGTCGCGCCACTACTTGCGGCAAAGTGCTTGATTAAGTATTCGTACGCATTACCAATCACGTCCAAGCTACCAACACGTTCAGCACTTAGATTAAGGATGTCTTTGCCAAAGTCTTCTAACAAGTGGCGTAATAGCTCGTTTTTTTGCTTTTCTTGACCGAGTTTATCAGTGTTAAAGCTGATGTCTTGAAAGACGTTTTTGAGCTTCGTACCGTTGGCTTCTTCAATCGCATGAAGCGCCTCATCGATACGTTGACCGTTGCCCGGCTGATGACGCTGCTCATATAAGTCCCAAAAACTTGCGCCTTCAGGTAAGACAAAGCGCTGCTTGGACATCATGGCGTGGATTAGTTCAGGGTTGTCGTTACCAGAACCGCCAAATTGCTCGACCAGCTTGTTGTACTCATCGCGGTAGACGTCTGATAAGTACTTGAGGAACAGCATGGTTAAGATAAAGTCTTTATAGGTATCGGCGCTGATGACCCCGCGAAAAGTATCGCAGGCATTCCATACGGCTTTATTGATATCGTCTTGATTGATTTTGCTAATATTATTAGTGGTACTGGCAGGCATTTATTAGTCCTAGATACTTTAGGGTGTGTATAGAAT